>NZ_BSRG01000009.1 GCF_040363165.1 Thermus sp. LT1-2-5
GGGACAATGTGACGTTTACGGTGGAGCTGATCAAGCCGGTGGCGTTGGAGGAGGGTTTGCGGTTTGCCATCCGGGAGGGTGGGCGGACCGTGGGCGCCGGCGTGGTCACCAAGATCCTGGAGTGAGGTGAAGCATGCCCAAGATCCGCATCAAGCTTCGGGGCTTTGACCACAAGACCCTTGACGCCTCGGCCCAGAAGATCGTGGAGGCCGTGCGGCGCTCGGGGGCACAGGTCTCGGGCCCCGTACCTCTGCCCACCCGGGTGCGGCGCTTCACCGTGATCCGGGGTCCTTTCAAGCACAAGGACTCCCGGGAGCACTTTGAGCTCCGCACCCACAACCGCCTGGTGGACATCCTGAACCCCAACCGCAAGACCATCGAGAGCCTCATGAACCTGGACCTGCCCACCGGCGTGGAGATCGAGATCAAGACCGTGGGAGGTGGCAAGTGAAGGGCATCCTGGGCACGAAGGTGGGCATGACCCGGATCTACAAGGACGACCGGGCTGTTCCCGTCACCGTGATCCTGGCCGGGCCCTGCCCCGTGGTGCAGCGGCGCACCCCGGAGAAGGATGGGTACCTGGCGGTGCAACTGGGGTTTTTGCCCCAGAAGCCCAAGCGGGTGAACCGGCCCATGAAGGGGCACTTCGCCAAGGCGGGCGTGGCCCCGGTGCGGATCCTCAAGGAGATCCGGGATTTCAACCCCGAAGGTGACGTGGTGACGGTGGAGATCTTCAAGCCGGGGGAGCGGGTGGACGTCACCGGCACCTCCAAGGGGCGGGGTACTGCCGGGGTGATGAAGCGCTGGAACTTCGCCGGTGGGCCGGACTCCCACGGCGCCCACAAGATCCACCGCCACCCCGGTTCCATCGGTAACCGCAAGACCCCGGGCCGGGTGTACAAGGGTAAGCGCATGGCCGGCCACTACGGGGCCGAGCGGGTGACGGTGATGAACCTCGAGGTGGTGGACGTCATCCCCGAGGAAAACCTTCTCTTGGTCAAGGGCGCAGTGCCGGGGCCCAACGGCGGCCTCCTGGTGGTGCGCCAAGCCAAGAAGGTGGCTAAGTGAAGGCAGGTAAGGAGGACATGGTGTACCAGATCCCTGTGCTCTCCTCTTCCGGCAAGCGGGAGCTTGCCGCCGACCTCCCCGCCGAGGTCAACCCCCACCTCCTTTGGGAGGTGGTGCGCTGGCAGCTGGCGAACCGCCGCCGGGGCACCGCCAGCACCAAGACCCGGGGTGAGGTGGCCTACTCCAGCCGCAAGATCTACCCCCAGAAGCACACCGGCCGCGCCCGCCACGGGGACATCGGCGCCCCCATCTTCGTGGGCGGCGGCACCGTTTTCGGGCCCAAGCCCCGCGACTACGGCTACACCCTGCCCAAGAAGGTGAGGAAGGCGGGGCTAGCCATGGCCGTGGCCGACCGGGCCCGAGAGGGGAAGCTCCTTTTGGTGGAAGACTTCGCTGGGGTGAACGGCAAGACCAAGGAGTTCTTGGCCTGGGCTAAGGCCGCGGGTCTGGATGGCTCGGAAACCGTGCTTTTGGTAGCGGAAAACGAGGTGGTCCGCCGCGCTGCCCGCAACCTGCCCTGGGTGGTCACCCTGGCCCCCGAGGGGCTCAACGTGTACGACATCTTGCGTACCGAGCGGCTGGTCATGGACCTGAAGGCTTGGGAGGCCTTCCAGGCTCGCTTGGGAGGTGAGGCGTGAAGACCGCTTACGACGTGATCCTCGCCCCCGTTCTCTCGGAGAAGGCCTACGCCGGTTTCGCCGAGGGCAAGTACACCTTCTGGGTTCACCCCAAGGCCACCAAGACCGAGATCAAGAACGCGGTGGAGGAGGCCTTCAAGGTGAAGGTGGTGGGGGTCAACACCCTGCGGGTGCGGGGCAAGAAGAAGCGCCTGGGGCGTTACCTGGGCAAGCGCCCCGACCGCAAGAAGGCCATCGTTCAGGTGGCTTCCGGGCAGAAGATCGAGGCCTTGGAGGGCCTCATCTAGACCTGGCCGGGGGGGGTGCCCGGCCCCGATCCGGCAAGGAGGATGGAGAATGGCAGTCAAGAAGTTCAAACCCTACACCCCAAGCCGCCGCTTCATGACGGTGGCGGACTTCTCCGAGATCACCAAGACGGAGCCGGAGAAGTCCTTGGTCAAACCCCTAAAGAAGACGGGGGGGCGGAACAACCAGGGCCGCATCACCGTGCGCTTCCGGGGCGGCGGCCACAAGCGGCTTTACCGCATTGTGGACTTCAAGCGCTGGGACAAGGCGGGCATCCCCGCCAAGGTGGCGGCCATCGAATACGACCCCAACCGCTCCGCTCGCATCGCCCTCCTCCACTACGCTGACGGGGAGAAGCGCTACATCATCGCCCCCGAGGGCCTACAGGTGGGGCAGCAGGTGGTGGCGGGGCCCGATGCCCCCATCCAGGTGGGCAACGCCCTTCCCCTGCGCTTCATTCCTGTGGGCACCGTGGTCCACGCCGTGGAGCTGGAGCCCAAGAAGGGGGCCAAGCTGGCCCGTTCCGCCGGCACCAGCACCCAGATCCAGGGCCGGGAAGGGGACTACGTGATCCTGCGCCTTCCCTCCGGGGAGCTGCGCAAGGTGCACGGCGAGTGCTACGCCACCATTGGGACCGTGGGCAACGCCGACCACAAGAACATCGTCTTGGGCAAGGCGGGCAGGACCCGTTGGTTGGGGCGCAAGCCCCACGTGCGCGGCGCTGCCATGAACCCGGTGGACCACCCCCACGGTGGTGGTGAGGGCCGGGCGCCCCGGGGCCGTCCTCCTGCTTCCCCCTGGGGCTGGCAGACCAAGGGTGTCAAGACCCGCAAGCGGCGCAAGCCTTCCAGCCGCTTCATCCTGGCCCGGCGCAAGAAGTGAGGTGAGCCATGCCGCGTAGCTTGAAGAAGGGCGTTTTCGTAGATGACCACCTCCTGGAGAAGATCCTGGAGCTGAACGCCAAGGGGGAGAAGCGGCTCATCAAGACGTGGAGCCGCCGCTCCACCATTGTTCCCGAAATGGTGGGGCACACTATCGCGGTCTACAACGGCAAGCAGCACGTGCCCGTCTACATCACCGAGAACATGGTGGGGCACAAGCTGGGTGAGTTTGCCCCTACCCGCACCTACCGGGGGCACGGCAAAGAGGCCAAGGCCACCAAGAAGAAGTAGCCATGGAAGCGAAAGCTATTGCCCGTTACGTGCGCATTGCCCCCAGGAAGGTTCGGCTCGTGGTGGACCTGATCCGGGGGAAGAGCCTCGAGGAGGCCCGCGCTATCCTGCGCTACACCCACAAGCGGGGGGCCTACCACGTGGCCAAGGTGCTGGAGTCCGCCGCCGCCAATGCGGTGAACAACCACGATATGCTAGAGGACCGGCTCTACGTGAAGGCGGCCTTCGTGGACGAGGGGCCTGCCCTGAAGCGGGTGCTTCCCCGGGCCCGGGGCCGGGCGGACATCATGAAGAAGAAGACCAGCCACATCACGGTGATCTTGGGGGAGAAGCATGGGAAATAAGATCCACCCTATCGGGTTTCGGCTCGGCATCACCCGGGATTGGGAGTCCCGCTGGTATGCGGGAAAGAAGCAGTACCGCCACCTCCTTTGGGAGGACCAGAAGATCCGTGAGGTCCTCACCAAAGAGCTCTACCCGGCGGGGCTTGCCCGCATCGACATCGAGCGGGCGGCGGACAACGTGGCGGTGACCGTGCACGTGGCCAAGCCCGGCGTGGTCATTGGCCGTGGTGGGGAGAAGATCAAGGTCCTGCGGGAAACCCTGTCCAAGATGACGGGGAAGAACGTGGCCCTAAACGTGCAGGAGATCCACAACCCCAACCTCTCCGCTCCCCTGGTGGCCCAGCGGGTGGCCGAGCAAATAGAGCGCCGCTTCGCCGTGCGCCGGGCTATCAAGCAGGCGGTGCAGCGGGTCATGGAATCCGGGGCCAAGGGGGCTAAGGTCATCGTCTCCGGGCGCATCGGGGGGGCGGAGCAGGCCCGCACCGAGTGGGCCGCCGAGGGCCGGGTTCCCCTACAGACCCTGCGTGCTAACATAGACTATGGCTTCGCTTTGGCCCGCACCACCTACGGGGTGCTGGGGGTTAAGGCGTATGTCTTCCTAGGCGAGGTGATCGGCGGCCAGAAGACCCGGGCCCGGGCCGAAGGTCCCAAGGGCGAGGAGAAGCCCCGCCGCCGCCGCCCCGCCGTGCGGGTGAAGAAGGAGGAGTAGGCCATGCTGATGCCCAGGCGCATGAAGTACCGGAAGCAGCACCGGGGCCGCATGAAGGGGGCCACGAAGGGGGGTGATTACGTGGCCTTCGGGGATTACGGCCTGGTGGCCCTCGAGCCCGCCTGGATCACTGCTCAGCAGATTGAGGCGGCCCGTGTGGCTATGGTGCGCCACTTCCGCCGCGGAGGGAAGATCTTCATCCGCATCTTCCCCGACAAGCCCTACACCAAGAAGCCCTTGGAGGTGCGGATGGGTAAGGGTAAGGGCAACGTGGAGGGGTACGTGGCGGTGGTGAAGCCAGGCCGGGTGATGTTTGAGGTGGCTGGGGTGACCGAGGAGCAGGCCCTGGAGGCTTTGCGCATCGCCGGCCACAAGCTTCCCATCAAGACCAAGGTCGTGCGGAGGGACGCCTACGATGAAGCTCAGTGAAGTGAAGAAGGAGCTGGAGGAGGCCCGCAAGCTCTCCCCCGCGGAGCTAGAAAAGCTCATCCAAAAGAAAAAGCGGGAGCTTATGGAGCTACGCTTCCAGGCTTCCATCGGCCAGCTTTCCCAGAACCACAGGATCCGGGAAACTCGCAAGACCATTGCCCGGCTCCTTACGGTGCTGAACGAGAAGAGGAGGGCCAATGCCTAAGAAGGTGCTGACCGGGGTGGTGGTGAGCGACAAGATGCAAAAGACCGTTGCGGTCTTGGTAGAACGCCAGTTTCCTCACCCCCTCTACGGCAAGGTGATCAAGCGCTCTAAGAAGTACCTGGCCCATGACCCCGAGGAGCGGTACAAGGTGGGGGACGTGGTGGAGATCATAGAGTCCCGCCCCGTTTCCAAGCGTAAGCGTTTCCGGGTACTTCGCTTGGTGGAAAGTGGGCGCATGGACCTGGTGGAGAAGTACGAGGTGCGTCGGCAGAACTACGCTAGCTTGGCCAAGCGGGGAGGTAAGGCATGATCCAGCCTCAGACCTACCTGGAGGTGGCCGACAACACCGGGGCCCGTAAGATCATGTGTATCCGCGTCCTCAAGGGCTCCAACGCCAAGTACGCCACCGTGGGCGACATTATCGTGGCCAGCGTCAAGGAGGCCATTCCCCGTGGGGCAGTGAAGGAAGGGGATGTGGTGAAGGCGGTGGTGGTGCGTACCAAAAAAGAGGTAAAGCGGCCCGACGGCTCGGCCATTCGCTTTGACGACAACGCCGCCGTGATCATCAACAACCAGCTGGAGCCCCGCGGCACCCGTGTCTTCGGCCCTGTGGCGAGGGAACTGCGCGAGAAGGGCTTCATGAAGATCGTCTCCCTGGCGCCGGAGGTGCTCTGATGCAGACCAAGGTGCACGTAAAGAAGGGGGACACCGTGCTGGTGGCCTCCGGTAAGTACAAAGGCCGTGTGGGCAAGGTGAAGGCGGTGTTGCCCAAGCGGCAAGCGGTGATCGTGGAGGGGGTAAACCTTGTCAAGAAGGCGGTGCGGGTGAGCCCGCAGCATCCTCAGGGCGGGTTTGTGGAGCAGGAGGCTCCCCTGCACGCTTCCAAGGTGCGCCCCATCTGCCCCGCCTGCGGCAAGCCCACCCGGGTGCGCAAGAAGCTCCTGGAAGACGGGCGGAAGATCCGAGCCTGCGCCAAGTGCGGTGGGTCCTTGGACGTGGAGGAGTAGCATGCCTCTGGATGTTGCCCTGAAGAAGAAGTACTACGAAGAGGTGCGGCCCGAGCTCATCCGCCGCTTCGGCTACCGGAACATCTGGGAGGTTCCCAGGCTGGAGAAGGTGGTGGTGAACCAGGGCCTGGGCGAGGCCAAGGAGGACGCCCGCATCCTGGAGAAGGCCTCCAAGGAGCTCGCTCTTATCACTGGCCAGAAGCCGGCTGTGACCCGCGCTAAAAAGTCCATCTCCAACTTCAAGCTCCGTAAGGGCATGCCCATCGGCCTTCGGGTGACGTTGCGGGGGGACCGGATGTGGATCTTCCTGGAGAAGCTCCTCAACGTGGCCTTGCCCCGCATCCGCGACTTCCGGGGGGTGAACCCGGCAAGCTTTGATGGACGGGGCAACTATAACTTGGGCCTCAAGGAGCAGCTCATCTTCCCCGAGATCACCTACGATATGGTGGATGCCCTGCGTGGGATGGATATCGCCATCGTTACCACCGCCAAGACCGACGAGGAAGCCAAGGTTCTATTGGAGCTTTTAGGCTTCCCCTTCCGCAAGTGAGGCGAGCATGGCAAGAAAAGCGCTAATTGAGAAGGCCAAGCGGACCCCTAAGTTCAAGGTGCGGGCCTACACCCGGTGTGTGCGGTGTGGGAGGGCCCGGAGCGTCTACCGCTACTTTGGTCTTTGCCGCCTTTGCGTAAGGGAACTGGCCCACAAGGGGCAGCTCCCTGGGGTGAAGAAGGCCAGCTGGTAGGCCGTGGCCGGTCGGGGGGGTTCCCTCGAGACCGCATGGCTTAGGAGTGAGGTAAAAGGAGAGAGGAAATGCTGACGGACCCCATTGCCGACATGCTGACCCGGATACGCAACGCCACCCGGGTCTACAAGGAGAGCACCGAGGTGCCCGCCTCCCGCTTCAAGGAGGAGATTTTGAAGATCCTGGCGCGGGAGGGCTTCATTAAGGGGTACGAGCGGGTGGAGGTGGACGGCAAGCCCGTGTTGCGCATCCACCTGAAGTACGGCCCGAGGCGCCCCGGGCTTGACCCCCGTCCCGAACAGGTCATCAAGCACATCCGGCGCATCAGCCGCCCAGGGCGGCGGGTCTACGTGGGGGTGAAGGAGATCCCCCGGGTACGCCGGGGTCTAGGGATCGCCATCTTGTCCACGCCCAAAGGGGTTCTCACCGACCGGGAGGCCCGCAAACTGGGCGTGGGCGGCGAGCTGATCTGCGAGGTGTGGTGATGTCTAGAATTGGTCGGCTTCCCATTCCCCTGCCCAAGGGGGTTAGCGTGGAGGTTTCCCCGGGCCTGGTCAAGGTCAAGGGCCCCAAGGGCGAGCTTTCCGTGGCCATCTCCCCCGAGATGCGGGTGGTAGTGGCGGAGGGCGTGGTTCGGGTGGAGCGCCCTTCCGACGAGCGCCGCCACAAGAGCCTTCATGGGCTCACCCGCACCCTCATCGCCAATGCGGTGAAGGGGGTGTCCGAGGGGTACGCCAAGGAGCTTCTCATCAAGGGTATCGGTTACCGGGCGCGGCTGGTGGGCCGGGCGGTGGAGCTTACCGTGGGGTACAGCCACCCCGTGGTGGTGGAGCCCCCGGAGGGGATCACCCTCGAGGTGCCCGAACCCACCAAGATCCGGGTAGTAGGTATCGACAAGCAATTGGTGGGGCAGGTGGCGGCCAACATCCGAGCCATCAAGAAGCCCAGTGCCTACCATGAAAAGGGCATCTACTATGCGGGCGAGCCCGTCCGCCTGAAGCCTGGCAAGGCGGGTGCTAAGAAGTAGGGGGGATTATGGCACGGCTTACCGCACACGAGCGCCGTAAATTCCGGGTGCGCAACCGCATCAAGCGCACGGGCCGGCTTCGCCTTTCCGTCTTCCGCAGCCTCAATCACATCTACGCCCAGATCATTGACGACGAAAAGGGGGAGACCCTGGTGGCCGAGTCTAGCCTGGCCCTCAAGCTCAAGGGCAACAAGACAGAGGTAGCCCGGGAGGTGGGGCGGGCCCTGGCGGAAAAGGCTTTGGCCAAGGGCATCAAGCAGGTGGCCTTTGACCGCGGCCCTTACAAGTACCACGGTCGGGTGAAAGCCCTGGCCGAGGGGGCCCGGGAGGGCGGTCTAGAGTTCTAAGGGAGGGACCATGCCCGAGACCGACTTTGAAGAGAAGATGATCCTGGTGCGGCGCACCGCCCGAATGCAGGCAGGTGGGCGTCGCTTCCGTTTTGGTGCCTTGGTGGTGGTGGGTGACCGGCAGGGCCGGGTGGGCCTTGGCTTGGGTAAGGCTCCGGAGGTACCCTTGGCGGTGCAGAAGGCTGGGTACTACGCCCGCCGCAACATGGTGGAGGTGCCCATTCAAAACGGCACCATCCCTCACGAGATCGAGGTGGAGTACGGGGCTTCCAAGATCCTCTTGAAGCCTGCCGCTCCTGGCACCGGGGTAATCGCTGGGGCGGTGCCCCGGGCCATTCTGGAGCTGGCGGGCATCACCGACATCCTCACCAAAGAGCTGGGGAGCCGCAACCCTATCAACATCGCCTACGCCACCATGGAAGCCCTGCGGCAGCTCCAGACCAAGGAGGATGTGAAGCGCCTCCGGAAGGGCGGGGAGGAGTGATGGGCAAGCTCAAGGTCAAGCTGGTGAAAAGCCCCATCGGTTACCCCAAGGACCAAAAAGCGGCCCTGAAGGCCTTGGGGCTTACCAAGTTGCAGAAGGAGAAGGTGCTGGAGGATACCCCAGCCATCCGGGGTAACGTGGCCAAGGTAGCCCACCTTCTCCGGGTGGAGGTGTTGGAATGAAGCTCACGGATCTAAAGCCCAATCCTGGGGCCAACAAAAAGCGCAAGCGGGTGGGGCGGGGGCCGGGCTCCGGCCACGGCAAGACCGCCACCCGCGGCCACAAGGGGCAAAAGTCTCGCTCCGGCGGCCTCAAGGACCCCCGCCGCTTTGAGGGCGGCCGCTCCACCACCCTGATGCGCCTGCCCAAGCGGGGTATGCAGGGGCAGGTGCCGGGGGAGATCAAGCGCCCCAAGTACCAGGGGGTGAACCTCAAGGACCTGGCCCGCTTTGACGGGGAGGTTACCCCAGAGCTTCTCGTGCAAGCGGGCCTTCTGAAGAAGGGGTACCGGCTAAAGGTGCTGGGGGAAGGGGAGGCCAAGCCCCTCAAGGTGGTGGCCCACGCCTTCTCCAAAAGCGCCCTGGAAAAGCTGAAGGCCGCGGGCGGGGAAGCCGTCCTCTTGGAGGCCTAAGATGCTGAAGGCCTTCCGGAGCGCCCTCCAGATCCCCGAGCTTCGCCAGCGCATCCTCTTCACGCTCCTGGTCTTGGCCGCCTACCGCTTGGGGGCCTTCATCCCCACCCCGGGGGTGGACCTGGACAAGATCCAGGAGTTCTTGCGCACCACCCAAGGGGGGGTCTTCGGCATCATCAACCTCTTTTCCGGCGGCAACTTTGAGCGCTTCTCCATCTTCGCCTTGGGCATCATGCCCTACATCACCGCCGCCATCGTCATGCAGCTTCTGGTGAACGTGGTGCCGGCGCTGGAGAAGCTATCCAAGGAAGGGGAGGAGGGCCGCCGCATCATCAACCAGTACACCCGCATTGGCGGCATCGCTCTGGGGGCCTTCCAGGGCTTCTTCCTAGCCACGGCCTTCTTGGGGGCGGAGGGGGGGAGGTTCCTCCTTCCTGGCTGGTCCCCGGGGCCCTTCTTCTGGCTGGTGGTGGTGGTTACCCAGGTGGCGGGCATCGCCCTCCTCCTCTGGTTGGCGGAGCGCATCACCGAGTACGGCATCGGCAACGGCACCAGCATGATCATCTTTGCCGGCATCGTGGTGGAATGGCTGCCTCAGCTGGTGCGCACCGTGGGCCTTATCCGCACCGGGGAGGTGAACCTGGTGGCCTTCCTCTTCTTCCTGGCTTTCATCGTGCTGGCTTTCGCCGGGATGGTGGCGGTGCAGCAGGCGGAGCGGCGCATCCCGGTGCAGTACGCCCGTAAGGTGGTGGGCCGCAGGGTGTACGGGGGCCAGGCCACCTACATCCCCATCAAGCTGAACGCCGCCGGGGTGATCCCCATCGTCTTCGCCGCCGCCATCCTGCAGATCCCCATCTTCCTCGCCGCCCCCTTCCAGGACAACCCCGTGCTCCAGGCCATCGCCAACTTCTTCAACCCTACCCATCTTTCCGGGCTCCTCCTCGAGGTCCTTCTCATCGTCCTCTTCACCTACGTCTACACGGCGGTGCAGTTTGACCCCAAGCGCATCGCCGAGTCCTTGCGGGAGTACGGGGGGTTCATCCCGGGCATCCGCCCCGGGGAGCCCACGGTGAAGTTCCTGGAGCATATCGTCTCCCGCCTCACCCTCTGGGGGGCGCTCTTTCTGGGCTTGGTGGCGGCCTTGCCCCAAATCATCCAGAACCTCACCGGGGTGAAGAGCATCGCCTTCTCGGGGATCGGCTTGTTGATCGTGGTGGGGGTGGCCCTGGACACCCTCAGGCAGATTGAGAGCCAGCTGATGCTCCGGAACTACGAAGGGTTCCTTTCCAAGGGCCGCATCCGCGGCCGCACGCGCTAGGAGGCGGAATGGGGGAAGCGGTGATCTTCTTGGGGCCGCCGGGGGCGGGCAAGGGCACCCAGGCGGCCAGGCTTGCGGCGGAGTTGGGCTTTAAGAAGCTTTCCACCGGGGACATCCTGCGGGACCACGTGGCCCGGGGTACCCCTTTGGGAGAGCAGGTGAAGCCCATCATGGACCGAGGGGACCTGGTGCCGGATGACCTGATCCTGGCCCTGATCCGGGAGGAGCTCGCCGAGCGGGTGATCTTTGACGGCTTCCCCCGTACCTTGCCCCAGGCGGAGGCCCTGGACCGCCTCTTAGAGGAGACGGGCACCCGGCTTCTTGGGGTGGTGCTGGTGGAGGTGCCCGAGGAGGAACTGGTCCGGCGGATGCTCAAGCGGGCGGAGGTAGAGGGCCGCTCCGACGACAACGAGGAGACCATAAGGCGCCGCCTCGAGGTCTACCGGGAGAAAACCGAGCCCCTTATCCAGTACTATGAGAAGACGGGCGCCCTGAAGCGGGTGGACGGCCTGGGCACGCCCGACGAGGTCTACGCCCGCATCCGGGCCGCCTTGGGAATCTGATGGCCATCAAGCTGAAAAGCCCCTGGGAGATCGAGCGCATGCGGGAGGCGGGCGCCCTCCTCACCGAGGTGGTGGAGGAGGTAGCCCGCCACGTGGAGCCCGGGATCACCACCAAGGAGCTGGACCAGATCGCCCATGCGGCCATCCTGAAGCGCAAGGCCAAGCCGGCCTTCCTCGGGCTCTATGGGTTCCCTGCCACGCTTTGCACCTCGGTGAACGAGGTGGTGGTTCACGGCATCCCCTCGGACAGGCCCCTTCAAGAAGGGGACATCCTCTCCGTGGACGTAGGCCTCTTCTACGGGGGCTTCGCCGCCGACATGGCCCGCACCTTCCCCGTGGGCAAGGTTTCCCCCGAGGCGGAGAGGCTCATCCAGGACACGGAGGCCGCCTTCTGGGAGGGGATGAAATACCTCAGGCCTGGCTTCCGCATCGGGGACGTGGCCCATGCGGTGCAGACCTTCTTGGAAAGCCGGGGCTACGGGGTGGTGCGGGAGTTCGTGGGCCACGGGGTGGGCCGGGAGATCCACGAGGACCCCCAGCTCCCCAACTTCGGCAAGCCGGGCACGGGGCCCAAGATCCGCCCCGGCATGACCTTGGCCCTCGAGCCCATGGTCACCTTGCGCCCGGCGCCTGTGGTAATATTGGAAGATGGCTGGACGGCGAGCGCCGGCCAAGGCAACCTCGCCGCCCACTACGAGAACACCGTCTTGGTGACGGAGGAGGGCCCGGAGCTCCTCACCGGGGTTCCCCTGGTGCGGGCGCGGTAGGAGGGGTATGGCGAAGGAGAAGGACACCATTCGGGCGGAAGGCGTGATCACCGAGGCTTTGCCCAACGCTACCTTTCGGGTAAGGCTGGACTCGGGACCGGAGATCCTAGCCTACATCTCCGGCAAGATGCGCATGCACTACATCCGTATCCTGCCGGGGGACCGGGTGGTGGTGGAGATAACCCCCTACGACCCCACGCGGGGCCGCATCGTTTATAGAAAGTAGGAGGCGCGATGAAGGTACGGGCGTCGGTCAAGAAGATGTGCGAGAAGTGCAAGGTGGTGCGCCGGCACGGGCGGGTTTACGTGATCTGCGAGAACCCTAAGCACAAGCAACGGCAAGGGTAGGTAAGGAGGCAACGTGGCGAGGATTGCAGGCGTAGAGATTCCCAGGAACAAGCGGGTGGACGTGGCCCTCACCTACATCTATGGCATTGGTCCAGCCCGGGCCAAGGAGGCGTTGGAAAAGACGGGCATCAACCCCGCCACCCGGGTCAAGGACCTCACCGAGGCCGAGGTGGTGCGCCTCCGCGAGTACGTGGAGAACACCTGGAAGCTGGAAGGCGAGCTCCGGGCGGAGGTGGCCGCCAACATCAAGCGGCTTATGGACATCGGGTGCTACCGGGGGCTCAGGCATCGCGTGGGCCTACCTGTGCGCGGCCAGCGCACCCGGACCAACGCCCGTACCCGCAAAGGCCCCCGCAAGACCGTGGCGGGCAAGAAGAAGGCTCCGAGGAAGTAGCGTAGTGCGCTTCTAGGGCCAGCGGATACTCCGATAGAGGGAGAGTATGGCCAGAAAAACTACGAAGAAGAAAGTCAAGCGACAGGTCGCCAGCGGGAAGGCGTACATTCACGCCTCCTACAACAACACTATCGTCACCATCACCGACCCGGACGGCAACCCCATCACCTGGTCCTCGGGCGGGGTCATCGGCTACAAGGGGAGCCGCAAGGGCACCCCCTACGCCGCCCAGCTTGCGGCCATGGACGCCGCCAAGAAGGCCATGGCTTATGGCATGCAGAGCGTGGACGTGATCGTGCGGGGCACCGGGGCGGGCCGGGAGCAGGCCATCCGCGCCCTCCAGGCTTCTGGTTTGCAGGTGAAGTCCATTGTGGACGACACCCCCGTGCCCCACAACGGCTGCCGCCCCAAGAAGAAGTTCCGCAAGGCCTCTTAGGGAGTGAGAGAAGATGGGTCGTTACATTGGACCAGTTTGCCGTCTTTGCCGCCGGGAAGGAGTCAAGCTTTACCTCAAAGGGGAGCGGTGCTACAGCCCCAAGTGCGCCATGGAGCGCCGGCCCTACCCCCCAGGCCAGCACGGGCAGAAGCGGGCCCGCCGCCCTTCCGACTACGCGGTGCGCCTGCGGGAAAAGCAGAAGCTTCGCCGCATTTACGGGATCTCGGAAACCCAGTTCCGCAACCTCTTTGAGGAGGCGAGCCGGAAGAAGGGGGTCACGGGCACCGTCTTCCTGGGGCTTCTGGAATCCCGGTTGGACAACGTGGTCTACCGCCTGGGCTTCGCCGCAAGCCGCCGCCAGGCCCGCCAGATGGTGCGCCATGGCCATATTACCGTGAACGGGCGCCGGGTGGACCTGCCCGCTTACCGGGTGAAGCCGGGGGACGAGATCGCCATCGCCGAGGGGAGCAAGAACCTGGCCTTCATCCGGGAGAACCTCGAGGCCATGAAGGGCCGCAAGGTGGGTCCTTGGCTCTCCCTGGACGTGGAGAACATGAAGGGCAAGTTCCTCCGGCTCCCCGACCGGGAGGACCTGGCCCTGCCAGTGAACGAGCAGCTGGTGATCGAGTTCTACTCCAGGTAAGGTTTTGGGGCCCGGTCCGTCCGGGCCTCCATTGCCCCTTCAGAGGAGGCCTATGTTAGAGAGCAAGCTGAAAGCCCCGGTCTTCACGGTGCGCACCCAGGGGCGGGAGTACGGGGAGTTCGTCTTGGAGCCCCTGGAGCGGGGGTTTGGCGTCACCCTGGGCAACCCCTTGCGGCGCATCCTCCTTTCCTCCATTCCCGGGACCGCGGTCACCAGCGTCTACATTGAGGACGTTCTGCACGAGTTCTCCACCATCCCCGGGGTGAAGGAGGACGTGGTGGAGATAGTTCTGAACCTGAAGGAGCTGGTGGTCCGCTTCCTGGACCCCAAGATGCAGACCACCACCTTGGTTCTCAGGGCGGAAGGCCCCAAGGTGGTCACCGCCCGGGACTTCACCCCAAGCAGCGACGTGGAGATCCTGAACCCCGACCTCCCCATCGCCACCCTCGAGGCGGGGGGGAAGCTCTATATGGAGGTTCGGGTGGACCGAGGGGTGGGGTACGTGCCGGCGGAACGCCACGGCATCAAGGACCGCATCAACGCCATCCCCGTGGACGCCATTTTCTCCCCGGTGCGCCGGGTAGCCTTCCAGGTGGAGGATACCCGCCTGGGCCAGCGCACGGACCTGGACAAGCTCACCCTGCGCATCTGGACCGACGGCTCCGTCACCCCCCTGGAGGCCTTGAACCAGGCGGTGGAGATCCTAAAGGAGCACCTCTCCTACTTCACCAACCCCCAGGCCACCGCCTTGCCCACCCCTGCGGAGCCCGTGGTCGAGCGGGTGGAGAAGGAGGAGGACCTGGATCTGCCCCTGGAGGAGCTTGGGCTTTCCACCCGGGTGCTCCACAGCCTCAAGGAGGAGGGGATTGAGTCGGTGCGGGCCCTTTTGGCCCTCAACCTCAAGGACCTCCGCAACATCCCCGGCATTGGGGAAAGGAGCCTGGAGGAGATCCGCGAGGCCCTGGCCAAGCGGGGCTTCGCCTTGAAGGAGTGAGACCATGCGCCACCTGAAGTCTGGAAGGAAGCTAAACCGCCACTCTTCCCACCGCCTGGCCCTCTACCGCAACCAGGCCAAAAGCCTTCTGACCCACGGCCGCATCACCACCACCTTGCCCAAGGCCAAGGAGATCACCGGCTTCGTGGACCACCTGATCCACCTGGCCAAGCGGGGGGACCTGCACGCCCGCCGCCTGGTGCTCCGGGACCTGCAGGACGTGAAGTTGGTGCGTAAGCTCTTTGACGAGATCGCCCCCAAGTACCAAAACCGCCCCGGGGGGTACACCCGGGTCCTCAAGCTGGCGGAGCGCCGCCGGGGGGACGGGGCGCCCTTGGCCCTGGTGGAGCTGGTGGAGTAGGGCGAAGGGAAACACCTGGGGGGCGGCCACGCCCCCTAGCCTTTTTCTTCCCCTTTGGGGGAAAGGAGCCTGAGAAGCTGGTCTTCCAGCTCCCCAATGTAGGCGGCCAGGGTGTTGCCGTGCTTCTCCAGGGTTTCGGCGATGCGGGCCTCGAGGGCCCGGATCTCCTCCTTTTCCGCCTCCGCTAAGCGGGCGAACTCCGCCTCCAGGTAGCGCCTGAGCTCGGTGTAGCGGCTTTGCTCGGCGTCTTCCGCCAGCTTTTTGTACTGGAGGAGCTCCCGGGCGTAGCGCCGCACTTCCAGCAAAGCGGCGGTTTCCAGGCCGATGGTAAAGAGGAGGTAGAGGAGGGAAACCACTCCCAGGGCCACCACCAAGACAAGGCCTAAGGGGGCCTCCACCCGGGTGAGGCCCAAGGACAAGGGGGTGGGCCGGTTGATCTCCCCCCAGTTGAGCCAGGCGAAAAGGGCGAGGAGGAGGAGGAAAAGCAGGGCGAAGAGGGTACGCGCGCTCATAAGACCTCCATAGAGCACCTGGGGGGATTATACTCCCTTGCCATGGGCTACCTCTTTTTGCTCCTCGCCGCCTTCTTGTGGGGCCTTATCGGCCCGGTGAGCCGCCTGGCCTTCCAGGAGGGGCTTTCCCCCCTCATGGTGGCCTTTTTCCGGGCGGGGATCGCCTGGGCCTTCTTCGCCCTCCACGCCGCGTTTTTGGGCCGGGTTAGGGTGGCGCGGCGGGACCTGCCCGTCCTTTTGCTTTTCGGTCTGGTGGGGGTTTCCCTCTTTTACGGGTCCTACCAGCTGGCGGTGGGGTACGGGGGGGCGGCGTTGGCCTCGGTTCTCCTTTACACCGCCCCCGCTTGGGTGGCCCTCCTTTCCTCCTTGGTCCTTAAGGAGCCCTTGGACCGGGCGGGGGCCTTGGCCGTGGTCCTCACCCTCCTCGGGGTGGGGCTCATGGGCCTGGGTGGGGGGAGCGAGGTGCGGGCTGGGCCCTTGGCCCTTTTCTTCGGCCTCCTTTCCGGCTTCACCTATGCCCTTTACTACATCTTTGGCAAGGTCTACCTGCCCCGCTACCCCACCCCCACCCTCTTCCTTTACGCCCTGCCCGTGGGAGCGTTGGGGCTTCTGCCCTTCGTGGATTTCGTCCCCCTAAGCTCCAAGGCCCTTCTCGCCCTCCTCTTCCTCGGGAGCTTTTCCACGTACGGGGCCTACCTGGCCTACTATGCGGGGCTTCAGCGCCTTCCCGCCACCCGGGCCAGCGTGGTGGCCACCCTCGAGCCCGTGGTGGCGAACCTCTTCGCCTTCTTGCTCTTTGGCGAGGTCCTTTCCCCCATGGGCTATCTGGGGGCCCTTCTGGTCCTATTGGCGGTCCTCCTGTCGGTGCGGCGGTAGACTCTTGCCATGAAGCGCTTCCAAGCCCTGGCCCTCCTCTCTGCCCTGGCCCTGGCCCAGACCCACAACCCGCAAGACCCCGCCCAGGTTTCCCGCCTCCCTGAGGGGTATTCCGTCCGCTTCCAGGCCCCGGTGGAGGAGGTGCGGGAGGCCTGGTTGGTTCAGGGAGGGCAGGCGTTTCCCATGGGGCGCCAACTGGTCTATGGAGGCCAGGAGGTGTGGCGCGGGCTCATCCCAGAGGCGGCACCCTATACCTTGCGGGTACGGGGCAAGGCGGGGGAGAAGGTCCTGGGCCCTTTCGCCCCCCCCAAGGCCCCCTTTGCCGCCTTGGCCTGGGTGGGGCAAAAGGGGGGGTACCAGGTCTTCCCTGACCGCTTCCAAAACGGGGACCCCGGCAACGACGCCTTGGCCTTGGAGGACGACGAGTACCGCTACAACCAGGTCTGGCAGAACCGGGGCGGGCCCTTGCCCCACCTTTCCGCCTGGGGGGACCCGCCCAGTCCCTTGCACTGCTGCCACCAGTACTACGGGGGCGACCTGAAGGGCTTGCTGGAGCGGCTTCCCTACCTGGCGGAGCTCGGGGTGGGGCTTCTTTACCTGAACCCCATCTTCCGGGCGGGGAGCGCCCACGGGTACGACACCCACGACTACCTCCAGGTGGCCCCGCGCCTGGGGGACGAGGCTTTGCTGCGCCAGGTTCTGGACCGGGCCCACGCCTTGGGGATCCGGGTCCTCTTCGACTTCGTGCCCAACCACACAGGCTTGGGCTTCTTCGCCTTTCAGGACGTGGTGAGGCGCGGCCCCACCTCGCCTTACTGGAACTGGTACTTCGTGCGCCGCTACCCCTTCACCCCTGGGGACGCCTCCGCCTACGAGGCCTGGTGGGGGGTGGGGAGCCTGCCCAAGCTGAACACTGGCAACCCCGAGGTGCGGACCTACCTCCTTGGGGTGGCGGAGCGCTGGGTGCGCTTCGGGTTTGACGGGGTGCGGGTGGACGTGCCCGAGGATCTCCTCGAGGCCCCAACCTTCTTCCGCGAGCTCAAACGCCGCTTACGGGCCGTGAACCCGGAGGCCTACCTGGTGGGGGAAATCTGGCGTCGGGCCCCGGGCTGGGTGGGGGAGGGGGCCTTCGATAGCCTGATGAACTACGCCATCGGCCGGGACATCGTGCTGCGCTACGCCCAAGGCCTCCACCCCGCCCTCTTTGGTGGGCCCAGGGCCCTTAGCCTCCTTGCGGAAACCTACGCCCTTTACCCGGAGGCAGCCACCGCCATGGGCTTTAACCTCATCAGCTCCCACGACACCTCCCGCCTCCTTTCCGACCTGGGGAGCGGCGCTAAGGCCCGGCTGGCCTGGGCCCTTCTCTTCGCCTTGCCCGGGACGCCGGTGGTGTGGCAAGGGGAGGAGTGCGGGCTTTTGGGGGAGAAGGAGCCCTTGGACCTGCAACGCCGCCCCATCCCATGGGAGGCTTGCGATCCCAGCGTTCTGGCTTACCTGCGAGGGCTTTACCGCCTGAAGGCCCAAGAGCCTGCGCTCAGGGGCAGTTATTTCGCCACTTACCTGGCGGAGGGGGGCCTCCTTTCCTTTTTCCGGGGAGAAGGGGAGGACAGGCTCCTCTTGGCCTTCAACAACCAAAGCGCCCCCGCCACCTTGCCCCTGCCCCAGGGGAGCTGGCGCGACCTCCTCACGGGGGCGGTCTTCCAGGGGCAGGCGGAGGTGCCGGGGCTGGGGGCCCGCTACTTCAAGAGGGCTTCCAGGTAGGGCCGCCAGTCCTCGGGGATCTCCCGCATCTCCGCCAAAAAAAGGGGCGCCTTAGGCGCCCGGGGGGGCCTTAGGAGGCGCATGCCCGCCTCCTCGGGGGTGCGGTCCCCCTTCTTGAGGTTGCAGCTGCGGCAAGCGGCCACTAGGTTTTCCCAGGTGCGCTGGCCGCCGCGGCTTTTGGGCACCACGTGGTCCACGGTGAGGTCGCTCCCCTGGCGGCCGCAGTACTGGCAGGTGTAGCGGTCCCGCCGGAGGACGTTGCGGCGGTTTAGGGGGATGCGGCTCATGCCCCGGCGCACCATCCGCTTCAGGCGGATGACGCTGGGCACGGGGATGCGGGTGGAGGGGGTGTGGAGGTAGCGCCCGCTTTCGGAAACCATCTCCGCTCCTCCGGAAAGTACCAGGAGCACGCTGCGTTTGATGCTGGCTAGGCCCAGGACCTCGTAGGCGGCGTTGAGGACCAAGACCTTGGGGGCGTCTAGGTCCAAGGGCCTCGAGGGGGGTGCCTCCACGCTTTTTAGGATAGCAAAGCGGGCCCGCTTTCCTTGGGCGTGTGCTATGCTTAGGGCAAAGACGGGTTTGGAGGCCCCTATGACGAAACGCGTTCCCAAAGCCCTGCCGCTCCTCCTGGGATTGGGTCTGGCCCTGGCCCAGCCGTCCTTGCAGGAGGCTGAGGCCCTTTTGCGCTCTGGCGACTACGGCAAGGCCGCCTTGGCCTACGAGGAGATCCTGGCCCAGGACTATGGCCGCCTCGAGGCCCACCTGGGTCTGGGGGTGGCCCTGGTCAAGGCGGGGCGGTTGGAGGAGGCCCGCTTCGCCTTCTTGCAGATGACCCAGGTCTTCCCCGACCGCTACGAGGGGTACTACAACCTGGGCCAGGTCTACCTGCGCCTGGGCAAGCCCAAGGAGGCGGCGGAGGCCTTCTCCAAGGCGGTGGAGCTCAACCCCACGGAGGAGGCCTACCTGGGCCTGGCGGGCGCCTTGAGCCAAGCGGGCCAGGCCCAAGAAGCGGCGCAGGCCCTCAAGCGGGGCCTCACCCCCGGGCGCACCCCCGCCTACCGCCTGGCCTTGGCCCAGGCCCTCTACGCCGCCGGGGCCCGGGTGGAGGCGGTGCCCGTGCTCTACGGCCTCTTGAACCGGGAGCCCGGCTTGGCGGAGGCCTGGGACCTCCTGGCCCGCATCCTGGCGGAGGAGGGGCTAAAGGAGAGGGCCTTGCGGGAGCTGGACCGGGGACTCAAGGCGGTGGCGGGTAAGGAGCGGGCCAAGCTCCTCCTGCGCAAGGCCCTCCTTTCCCCATCCCCGGAGCCCCTCTTGCGCGAGGCTTACGCCCTGGACCCCGCTCTTTGGCAGGCGGCTTACCTCCTCGGGCAAAGGCGCTTGGAGGCAGGGGACGCCCGGGGGGCTTTGGGCTTCCTCCAGGCGGCCTACCGGGTAAGCCCCGAGCCCCAGGTGGCCTTGGCCTTGGCTGCGGCCTACTTGCGCCTGGGGGACGCCCAAAACGCCTACCGCTATGCCGAGGAGGCGGGGCCCCCGGGGACCTTCCTCAAGGCCCAGGCGGCGGTGGCCTTGGGGCGGAAGGCGGAGGCGTTGCGCCTGTTGGAGGGGTTGTCCTCCCCGGAGGCCCAGGCCCTGAGGGGAGCGCTGCTTTTAGAGGCGGGCCGGGCCGAGGAGGCGGTGGCCCTCCTCCGGCCCCTCTACGAGGCGGGCCGCAACCCGGAGGTGGGGGTGAACCTGGCGGCGGGGCTTGTGGCCCTGGGGCGCTTGGGGGAGGCGGAGCTCCTCCTGCGGGAAGTGCTGGAGCGGGCCCCTCGGCAGGCCGCCGCCTGGTACAACCTGGGCCTCGCCCTGCGGGGCCTGGGCCGGGAGCAGGAGGCGGAAAGGGCCCTGCGGCAGGCGGCGAGCCTAGGCTCTAAGGAGGCCCAGGCCCTCTTGCGGAGGTAGGATGCGCTGGCTTAGGGAGAACTGGCTGGACCTTTTCATCTTCCTCCTCATCGCCTTGGTGGCAGCGGGGATTGTCCTATACCTCACGGGCATCAATCCCTTTTCCCGTCCCGCTTCCCAGGGGGTGGTTCCCTCCCCCGCGCCAAGCCCCTCGGCGGCGCCCGCTCCTACCCCGGCTCCTTCCCCAACTCCTCCGCCCACTCCCGTCGAGCCCGTGGTTACTGTGATCCCCCTTCCCAAGGCTCCCGAGGCTCCGGCGGGGGAACAACGCCCGCTGGAGGCTAAGCCGGGCCAAGCGGTCCAAGGGGGAGGGGAACGAGGGGCTTCCGCGGCGCCTCCCCCTGCGCCCACCGGGGCCTACCGGGTGGGGGTGGGGGCTTTCGCCAACCCGGAAAACGCCCTCAGGCTGGAGCGGGAGCTGAAGGCTAAGGGGTACCCGGCCCGCCTCGAGGCCGCAGGCAACCTCACCCGGGTGGTGGTGGGCCCCTACGCCACGGAGGAGGAAGCGGCCCAGGTGGCCCGGGCCCTGGCCTCCTACGGGGCCCAGGTTTACCGGGGCCAGGGAGGGGCGCCCCCCGCCGCTGGCCAGGTGTATCTGCAGGTGGGGGCTTTCCAAAGGGAGGAAAACGCCTTGGCCCTGGCCGGGAAGCTCAAGGAACTGGGGTTGCCGGTGGTCCTGGTCAAAGACGGCGTCTACCGGGTGCGGGTGGGCCCGGTGGCGGAAGGGGAGAAAGAGGCGGTGAGGGCCAAGGTGGAGGCCTTGGGCCTTGAGGCGTTGGAGGTGCGATGAAGGTTCCGAGCGCCGCCATCATCCGCTTGGTCACCTACTTGCGCATCCTGGAGGAGCTGGAGGCCAAGGGGGTCCACCGCACCAGCTCCGAGCAGCTGGCCGAGCTGGCCCAGGTCACCGCCTTCCAGGTGCGCAAGGACCTTTCCTACTTCGGCTCCTACGGCACCCGGGGCGTGGGGTACACGGTGCCTGTCTTAAAGCGGGAGCTCAGGCACATCCTGGGCCTAAACCGCCGCTGGGGGCTTTGCATCGTGGGCATGGGCCGTTTGGGAAGCGCCCTGGCCGACTACCCGGGGTTTGGGGAAAGCTTTGAGCTCCGGGGCTTCTTTGACGTGGACCCAGAGAAGGTGGGCCGCCCCGTGGGTAAGGGGGTGGTGGAGCACATAGACCGCCTTCCCGAAAGGGTGCCGGGGCGCATAGAGATCGCCCTCCTCACCGTTCCTCGGGAGGCGGCCCAGGAGGCGGCAGACCGCCTGGTGGCGGCCGGGATCAAGGGCATCCTCAACTTTGCCCCCGCGGTCCTCGAGGTGCCCAAGGAGGTGGCGGTGGAGAACGTGGACTTCTTGGCGGGCCTATCGCGGCTTACCTTCTCTATACTGAACCCTAAGTGGAGAGAGGAGATGATGGGATGAAAGGGAAGCGCCTTCTTCTGGTTGGGTTATTGGGTGCTTTGGCTTTGCTTGTCCCCGGATGCAGCAACTTTTTGGAAGGGGGGATCATCTTTGGTGGCCCCACGGTTTTGGTATCGCGGGAAAACTTTTCTTTTTCCACGGAAATCGACCAGAATAACAACCCCACATACACCTATCGCTACGAGATCGTCCTGTACGCTTTGCCCGGCTCTGGAGCGGGAAGTGTGATCCTCCTGGATGCCCAGGACAATCCCTTGGACGCTCCTTTCCTGATCCCCCAGGCTTGCCCACCCTCTAGCGTGGATCCGTGTGGGCCTTACACCCGCACCTACGAGAAAAAATCTGATACTCGCCTCTCGCCCAAGCAGGCGGTGAAGTACCGCACCACTTCTGCCAATGGCCAGTCCAAGGTGGTGCCCCTGCCCGCACCTATAGAGCTCTACTAGGCCTATACTGGGGGGCGTGACGGTTCACGAGGCCCTCGAGGCCCCCCTCCTCCGCTTTGAGGAAGCCCTTTCCGAGCTGGTGCAGTCCGAGGTCCTTTTTATCCGCCTCATCCACCAGGATCTGGTGACCGCCGGGGGCAAACGCATCCGCCCCCGGCTGGTCTTTTTGGCCTCGAGGGCCTTGGGCGGGGCACCTTTTGAGCTGGAGCTGGCCTTGGCCGTGGAGCTCCTCCACTCCGCCACCCTCCTCCACGACGACCTGATTGACGATGCGGAAACGCGCCGGGGCAAACAGGCGGCCTTCCGCCGCTACGGCAACGCCGTTTCCGTGCTCTCGGGAGACTTCCTCCTGTCCCGGCTCCTCTTCGTTATCGCCAAGACGGGGCGCATGGAGCTGGTGGAGCGCTTCGCCGAGGTGGCCAAGACCCTCTCCGAGGGGGAGGTTTTGCAGTTCCAGGTGGCGGCCCTGGAGGACTACTCCCTGGAAAATTACGAGCGCATCATCACCGCCAAGACCGCTGTTTTGATGGCCCTCTGCACCGAGGGGCCCGCCCTTTTGCGGGAGGAGGGGGAGGAGGTGCGGGAGGCCTTGTACCGCTTCGGCCTCCTCTACGGCCAGGCCTTCCAGATGCGGGACGATTACCTGGACCTCATGGGTACCCCCGAGACCTTGGGCAAGCCCGTGGGCGGGGACGTGCGGGAGGGAAAGGCCACCCTCATCACCCTGCTCCTCATGGAGCGCTTTCCCGAGGTGCGGGAGATCCTGAAGCGCAAGGGGCGGGAAGAGGGAGACCTGGAGCGGCTTCGGGCCTGGGCTTGGGAAAGCGGGGTGGCGGCGGAGGTGGAAAGGCGGATCCGCGCCCGGGCGGAGGAAGCGGCCCTGGCCCTTCTGCCCCTGCCCGATAGCCCCTACAAGGAGGCCCTGAAGGCGCTCGCCCTCAAGGAGGCGGAGCGGCTTTCCTAGAGGGCGGTTTGTCCCTAAGGAGCGGGGTATAATCCCCCCAGGTGATGCTATGAGCCTGCCCGCGTACCGCCCTCCCGAGGACCCCGGCCTCTGGGAGGCCTTCCTGGAGCGGTTAGAAAAGACCCTGAAGGTGGCCGCTGTCCACCCCACCACCTTGGAGTACCTGGCCCACCCCAAGCGCCTGGTAACGGTTTCCTTGCCCGTGGTGATGGACGATGGCAAGGTGCGGGTGTTCCAGGGCTACCGGGTGGTGCACGACATCGCCCGGGGGCCCGCTAAAGGGGGGGTACGCCTCCACCCCAAGGTCACCCTGGGCCAGACCGCAGGCTTGGCCGCTTGGATGACCCTGAAAGCGGCGGTCTACGATCTGCCCTTCGGCGGGGCGGCGGGAGGGGTGGCGGTGGACCCCAAGCTCCTTTCCCGGAGGGAGTTGGAACGCTTGGTGCGCCGCTACACCGCCGAGCTGGTCACCCTCATCGGCCCGGACATGGACATCCTGGGCCCTGATGTGGGGACGGACCAACAGGTGATGGCCTGGATCATGGACACCTACTCCATGACCGTGGGCTCCACCGTGCCCGGGGTGGTCACGGGGAAACCCCACGCCCTCGGGGGTACCGAGGGGCGGGACGATGCCGCCGGGCTTGGCGTGGCCCTGGTCCTGGCGGAGCTTGCCAAAAGGCAGGGCCTGCCTTTAAGGGGGGCGAGGGTGGCGGTGCAGGGCTTCGGCCAGGTGGGGGGAAGCTTCGCCCTCCACGCCGAGGGCCTGGGCCTGAAGGTGGTGGCGGTTTCCACAAGCCGGGGGGCGGTTTACCGGGAAGAAGGGCTTCCCGTGGTCGAGCTCCTGGCCCACCACGAGGCTAAAGGGGAGCTTCCCGAGTACAACCTGCCTTCGGAGGAGCTCTTCGCCCTGCCCGTGGACTACCTGGTCCTGGCTGCTTTGGAGGGGGCCTTGGATGGGGAGAAGGCCAAGCAGGTGCAGGCCCAGGTGGTTATGGAGGCGGCTAACTTTGGCCTTACCGCCGAGGCCGAGGCCTATCTCCTGGGCAAGGGGGTCTTGGTGGTGCCTGACCTCCTCACCGGGGGCGGGGGGCTTCTGGCGAGCTATTTGGAGTGGGTACAGGACCTAAACATGTTCTTCTGGAGCGCGGAGGAAGTGCGAGCCAGCTTCGCCAAAAGCGTGGCCAAGACGGTGGCGGAGGTGTGCGCCAAGGCCGAGGAGCTTTCTTTGGACCTCCGCACCGGAGCCTTGGTGCTGGCGTTGGAGCGGGTGAACGAGGCCACGCGGCTTCGCGGTGTGTACCCCTAAGAAGAGGCGGCTATGAAGAGCGAACCCCTTTCCTACCTGGGCAAAGACGGCGGTCCTTGGGAGATTTTTACCGAACAGGTGGACCGGGTGGTCCCCTACCTGGGGCGCTACGCCCCCTTGGCGGAGAGCCTAAAGCGGCCCAAGCGGGTCTTGATCGTGGACGTGCCCATCCACCTGGACGACGGCACCGTGGCCCACTTTGAGGGCTACCGCGTCCACCACAACACCGCCCGGGGGCCGGCCAAGGGCGGGGTGCGCTACCACCCTGAGGTCACCCTTTCCGAGGTCATGGCCCTGGCGGCCTGGATGACCATCAAGAACGCCGCCGTGGGCCTGCCCTACGGCGGGGGCAAGGGGGGGATCCGGGTGGACCCCAAGAAGCTTTCCTCCCACGAGCTGGAGCGCCTCACCCGCCGCTACACCTCGGAGATCGGCATCCTCCTGGGGCCCGATCGGGATATCCCGGCCCCCGACGTGAACACCGGGGAGCGGGAGATGGCCTGGATGATGGACACCTTCTCCATGAACGTGGGCCGCACCGTACCCGGGGTGGTGACGGGGAAGCCCATCGCCCTGGGGGGGTCTTTGGGGCGGCGGGACGCCACGGGCCGGGGGGTCTTCGTCACCGCGGCGGCGGCAGCGGAGAAGATCGGGCTTGCCGTGGAAGGAAGCCGGGTCACCTTGCAGGGCTTCGGCAACGTGGGGAACGCCGCCGCCCGCATCTTCCACGACCACGGGGCCCGGGTCATCGCCGTGCAGGATCACACGGGCACCATCTACAACGAGGCGGGGATTGACCCCTACGACCTCCTCCGCCATGTGGGGGAGTACGGGGGGGTGCGGGGCTACCCCAAGGCGGAGCCTTTGCCCAATCCCGAGTTCTGGGCGGTGCCCACGGACTTCCTCATTCCCGCCGCCCTGGAAAAGCAGATCACGGAGCAGAACGCCTGGCGTATCCAGGCCAAGATCATCGCCGAGGGGGCCAATGGCCCCACCACCCCCGCTGCGGACGACATCCTGCAGGAGAAGGGGGTGCTGGTGGTGCCGGACGTCATCGCCAACGCCGGCGGGGTCACGGTGAGCTACTTTGAGTGGGTGCAGGATTTCAACTCCTACTTCTGGACGGAGGAGGAGATCAACCAGCGGCTGGAGCGGGTCCTAAGGAGTGCCTTCGAGGCGGTGTGGCAGGTGAGCCAGGAGAAGAAGATCCCCTTGCGCACCGCCGCGTATGTGGTGGCCGCCACCCGGGTCCTCGAGGCCCGCGCCCTAAGGGGGCTTTACCCCTAGGGGCGTTGCGCTAGGCTATCCCTTGTGGACTGGCCCCGCTTTGGCCGCGTTACCCTGAAGCCCTTTAGCGCGGGGCTGAGCGAGGCGGAGTGGAAAGGCCTCTACGAGACCTTCCGCGATCCCGAGGTGGCGGAGTGGAACGGCTCTAGCCCCTTGCGCTCTCCCTTTTGGCTTTTCAAGCGCTTCGTCCAGGCGGAAATGCGGCGCAAGGACCGGGTGGCCTTCGCCATCCTGGACGAGGAGGGGGAGTATTTGGGCACCGTGGAGCTTTACGACCTCACCCCGGAAGAGGCCACCTTGGGCATCCTCATCGGCAAAAAGGAACGCTGGGGCCAAGGCTACGGCACGGAGGCGGTGCGGGCGGCCTTGGCCTACGCCTTTAACGAGCTGGGGCTCAAGCGGGTGAAGCTCCGCACCTTCGCCCACAACCTCCGGGCCCGAAGGGCCTTTCAGAAGGCGGGCTTCCGCGAGGTGGGCCTGGGCCCCGGGCCCCAAGGGAAGGAGGACGTGTACATGGAGGTGCGCCGTGAGGATTTTGGCCCCGAGGCTTAGGGAGGAGGTCTTCGCCCTCTTGCCCGAGGGGGTGGAGGTGCGCTTTTTGGACGAGCCTTGGCCCAAGAGTGCGGAGTTCTTCCTTCCCCCCTTCGGCCAGGAGGAGGTGGTGCGGAAGGTGCTGGCGGAGGTGGAGGTGAAGGTGGTGCAGACCCTCTCCGCCGGGGTGGACTGGATCCTGCCCCTGGTCCCGCAAGGGGTGGTGCTTTGCGACGGCTCCGGCATCCACGATGCGCCCGTGGCGGAGTGGGTGGTGATGGCCCTCCTCGCCCTTCTCAAGGACCTGCCGGGCTTTCTTGAGGCGCAAAAGGAAAGGCGCTGGGCTCCCAAAAGGCTTTTGGACCTGGAGGGCAAAACCGTCCTCCTCCTAGGCTACGGCGCCATCGGCAGGTCGGTGGCGGAAAGGCTTAAGCCCTTCGGGGTGGAGCTTCTCCCCGTGGCCCGCCACGCCCGCCCCGGGGTCTACACCCCTCAGGACCTTCCCCACCTCCTGCCCCAGGCGGACGCCGTGGTCCTCCTCCTCCCCCTAACCCCGGAAACCAGGAGGATGGTGGACCGGGATTTCCTCGCCCGGATGAAGCCGGGGGCCCTTTTGGTGAACGCCGGCCGGGGGGCGCTGGTGGACACGGAGGCCCTTCTTATGGCCTTGGAAGAGGGGAGGGTGCGGGCCGTTTTGGACGTCACCGATCCCGAACCCTTGCCGGAGGACCATCCCCTCTGGCGGGCCAAGGGGGTGGTCATAACCCCCCATGTGGCCGGGGTTTCGGAGGGGTTTACCCCACGGGCGGCCCGCTTTTTGGCGGAGCAGGTGGGGCGCTACCTGAGGGGGGAGCCTCTTTGGAACGTGGTGCGGGAGGGGTACTAGGATGCTACCCTGGAGGATGAGGAGCGTTGCTTGAGGAGGTGGCCGGGGCTTTGGGGCGCTTCCGCCGTGCCAGGGAACGGGGTTGGCGCAAGGCGCTTTTGAGCCTTCTGGCGCAGGAAGAACGGAAGGTCCTGGCCCAGGGGGTGCGGGAGCTGAGGGCTACGGCCGCTTCCCAGGGGTTTACCGAAGAGGAAGCGCTCTGCCGCCTGGCCTTTCCCCGGACCCCGATGACGACCTCCTCTTGGGCCTCGCTTTGGCGGGGCGAGGGGACTGCGTGGTGACCGGGGACAAGGGCCACCTCCCAAGGCCTTGGGCCTGCGGGTTCTTCACGGTGAGGTCCTTGTTGCAGGAGGTGGGCGAATGGAGGTTCTCCTTCACGGCGATCTGCGCCGCTACGGCGAGCGCCTCCGGGTGGAGGCCAAGACCCCTAAGGAGGCCTTGGAGAAGCTGGGCGTTCCCTTGGAGGAGGTTTGGCTCTTGGCGGTGGGGGACAAGGTGGTAGGCCTCGAGGAGGAGGTGGAGGGTCCCTTGGAGGTCTACCCCTCCATCGCCGGGGGGTGGTATACTTGAGGTCCTGCCCCAAGAAGGCAGGGGGCGCGAAAGGGGGGGAGCCGCCCAACGCCCACCCCGCGTAGAAAGGAGAAGCATGGAGAAGAAGGACCTCCTCTCTACGCCCGTGGTCCCCATAGACATCAAGGCCTTTGATGCCGGGCCCATCCTCGAGGCTATGGGCAAAACCGCCTTCCAGGCCAGGAACCTCCACCGGGCGGCGGAGATCTACCTCAAGATGCTCCAAGACGACGCCGCCGTCATCCTCACCCTGGCGGGGAGCCTGGTTTCCGCCGGCCAAGGGCTCATCATCCACGACCTGATCCGGAAGGGCCTGGTGGACGCCATCGTGGCCACCGGGGCCAACATCGTGGACCAGGACTTCTTCGAGGCCCTGGGCCACCGCCACTACCAGGGGGACCCCAAGGCCGACGACGAAACCCTGCGCCGCCTTTGGATTGACCGCATCTACGACACCTACATCGACGAGGAAGAACTAAGGCACACCGACTACACCATCGCCGAGATCGCCGAGGGTTTGGAGCCCCGCCCTTACTCTAGCCGGGAGTTCATCTGGCACATGGGCCGCTACCTGGCGGAAAGGGGCCTAGGGGAAACCAGCATCGTCCGGGCGGCCTACGAGGAAGGGGTGCCCATCTTCGTCCCCGCCTTTTCCGACTCCTCCGCTGGGTTTGGCCTGGTCTACCACCAGGTGAAAAACCCCAAGGCCCACGTGAGCATCGATTCCGTGGCGGATTTCCGCGAGCTCACGGAGATCAAGCTAAAGGCGGGCACCACGGGGCTGGTGATGCTGGGGGGTGGGGTGCCTAAGAACTTCGCCCAGGACATCGTGGTGGCCGCTGAGGTCCTAGGCCATTCGGTGGAGATGCACAAGTACGCCATCCAGATCACCGTGGCGGACGAGCGGGACGGGGGGCTTTCCGGCTCCACCCTTTCCGAGGCGCAAAGCTGGGGCAAGGTGGACGCCGCCCTGTCCCAGATGGTCTTCGCTGAGGCCACCTTGGCTTTTCCTCTTCTCGCCTCCTACGTCTACCACCGGGCCCCCATGCGGGCCAAGCGCCGCTACGTCGACCTCTTCCGCAAGGAGGTACCCGCTTAGGGCCCAAAGACCCCGGGGGGGCGGCTTTACCGCCCCCCCGGCGATTTGGTACACTCCCGGCAAATGCCCGACGAGCTAAGGCTCTACCTAAAGGAGCGCTTCGGCGTCTTGGGCCCGGTTTCCCCGGGGCGCTTTGAGGCGGAGCTGGCCAAGCGGGTGGGAAGCCCCGCCCGGCGGGAGCCCGTGCTCAAGGCCTGGCGCGCCTACTTGGCCGGAGGGGGCAAGGAGGCGGTGCGAAGTTTCTACCGGGAGGTGCTCCAGGTCCCCAAGGGGGAGGCCTTGGTCTACGGCATGCACCTTCCCTTCTTGGAGTTCTACGCCAAGGAGGTGCCTTCCCGGGTGGAGGGGCGGGTCTTGGAGGTGGGGGCGTTTACGGGGGCCTTGGTGGGCTACCTGCAAAGGAAGCGGCCCGAGCTTTCCTGGAACGCCCTGGACGGGGTGGAGGAGGCGGTGGCCCTGGGGCGGAAGCGGGTACCCGAGGTGGCGTGGCACCTGGGGTGGGCGGAGGCGGTGGACCTCCCCCCCTTTGACACCCTTTTGCTCCTCTCCGTCTTCCCCGAAGGGCTGGTGGACCAGGACTTGGAGAGCCGCCTGGAGCCCGAGGCCTTTTGGAAGCGCTTCGCCTTCTTTGAGCGCCTGCCCCTTTTCGCTAGGCTTCTGAAGCCAGGGGGGCTTCTCGTCTACGGCCACGGGCCCTTTTTGGGCAAAAGCCTCGAGGGGGTGGAGGAGGGCCTGAGGCGGCTCGGCTTCCAGGAGGTGGCGCGGGTGGGGGAAGGGGAGTACTTCCTGGTCCTTGCCCGCAGGCCCGAGGCCTTTGCCCAGGTCCTGGCGGAGGAGGCCCTTTGGGAGGAGCCCGCCTTGGAGCCGGTGGCGGCCTTGGCGCAAGGGCCTGACCTGGCCCGGGTGCGGGCGCTTTTGGAGGCGGGGCAGTACGCCGAGGTCCTTTCCCTCCTACCTGAGGGGGTGGAGGGGGAGGCGGCCTACCTTCGGGGGAAGGCCCTTTTCGCCCTCTCCCGCTTCGCCGAGGCGGAGGAGGCCTTGCGGCGGGCCCTTTCCGAGGAGGCGGAGGACCTTAGGGCCTTGGTGTTGGTGGAGCTTGGGGAGTACGCCCGGGCCCAGGGACGCCTCGAGGCCTTGGCGGGGCGGGGCGGGCGGTACCGCTTGGCCTTGGGCCGGGTTTACCTGGCCCAGGGGCGGTACGCCGACGCCTTGAGGCAGTTCGTGGAATCGGGCCTGCCCGAGGCAGAGCTGTACGTGCGGGAGGCCCTGGAGCGCATCACCGAGCGCATGCGCCGCTACGCCAAGGAGGGGGAGTGGGCGGAGGTGAGCCGCCGGGCGGAGTTCGTGGAAGACCTCTCCCCGGGCCTCCTCACCCGGGAGATGCTCCGGCTGGGCCTGAGGGCGGCCCTTCTTCAGGGCCTCTTTGCCCGGGCGGAGCGCTACGCACGGCGGCTTGCGGACCTGGACGAGGCGGAGGGGTTTTTGGGACTGGCCTTGGCCGCCTTGCGCCTGCGCACCCCCTTGGACCATAAGGGGGAGGACCTCAAGGGGGTGGAGCCGTACCTCACGGAGGCTTTGGCCCGGGCGGAGATCCCGGAAGCCCTCCTGCTTTTGGGCGTATTGCGGGAGCGGGAAGGGCGCTACCGCGAAGCCCTTTACCTCTTGGAGCGGGCGGCCCGGCACGGGGAGGGGGAGGTGGCGGGGCTTGCGTACCACCACCTGGCGGAGGTGAAGCGGGCCCTGCGGCGCCCCCTTAAGGAGGTGCTGGGGGACCACAAACGGGCCCACGCCCTGAGGGCCTACCCTGCCCCTTACCTGTTCCGCCTGGCCCAGGAGGCCCTGGCGGGGGGGGAGGAGGTCTTGGCCCGGGAGCTCCTCTCCCGGGCCCGGGACGCCGGCCTCGCCGAGGTGGCGGAGGAGGACCTAAAAGGGCTTCTTTCCCTCCTGGAACGGCTAGAAGGCCCCTGGGCCGCCTTCCACGTCCTCTACCAGGCCTTAGGCCGCACCCCCGAGCCCCCCTTGGAGCTTTTGGCCTTGGCCTACCGCCTTTCCCGCTCCTTCCGGGAAAGCCCGGAGGCGGAGGCGGTGCGGGGGCAGTACCTGGCGGCCCTTTACGCCTCGGGGCGGGTGGGGGAGGCGGAGGCGCTGTTAAAGGCGGAGCTGAGCCAAAATCCCCAGGCCCTGGAGGTCCTCTTTGACCTGGCGGAGCACCAGGAGGCCCAGGGGAACTGGCGCCAGGCGGCGGAGTACTGGCAGAAGGCCCTGGAGGTGACCCTCTACCGGGAGAAGGACCTAGAGCTTGCCCGGGAGCTTCTCAGGAACCTGCTCTTCCTGAAACCCCACGACGAAAGCCTCCTCCTCTACCTGGAGGAGCTCAAGGCGGTGGCCCGGGGCCTCGAGGCCTTGGGAGAAGAGGCCAAGCCCCTGCCCCAAAGCGGGGAGGAGCTTCTGGAGGAGGCGCTTCCTCGCTTCCACGGGGAGCACCTTTTGGTGGTGGGGGGGCACACGCAACTCCGAAGCCGCCTGGTGCCCTTCCTGGAAGGCCGGGGGCTCAAGGTGGACTGGTTCGATGCGGATAGCGCCGGGGTAGGGAAGGAGGCCCTAAAGCGCATCCTGAACCGCTTGGAGCGGGCCCACGGCCTCATGATCGTCTCTAGCTACGTGGGGCACGACCTCTCCGAGCCGGTGCGCCAGGAGGCGGAGCGCCTGGGCATCCCGGTCCACATCATCCCCGGGCGGGCCCGGGGGGCCACGGGCTTTCTCCGGGCCCTTAAGGGCTTCGCCCCCGAACTCTTCAAGCGGGCCCTCAAGGGGGTACAGTAAGGGGCATGGAGGCCTTAAAGCTCGGCTACTCCCCCTGCCCCAACGACACCTTCATCTTCTACGCCCTGGTGCACGGCGAGGTGCCAAGCCCCTTGCCCGTGGAAGCGGTCTTGGAGGACGTGGAAACCCTAAACCGCTGGGCCCTAGAGGGAAGGCTTCCCCTCACCAAGCTCTCCTACGCCGCCTACGGCCGGGTGCGGGAGCGGTATGTGGCCCTGCGGAGCGGGGGGGCCTTGGGTCGGGGGGTAGGGCCCTTGCTGGTGGCCAGGAAACCGTTAAAGAGCCTGGAAGGGGCTCGGGTGGCCATCCCCGGGCGGAACACCACCGCCTTTTTGCTCCTTTCCCTTTACGCCCAGGGTTTCCACCCGGTGGAGGTGCGCTACGACCGGATCATGCCCCTGGTGGCCCAAGGCGAGGTGGAGGCGGGGCTCATCATCCACGAAAGCCGCTTCACCTACCCCCAGTACGGCCTGGTGAAACTTCTGGACCTGGGGGAGTGGTGGGAGGCCGAGACGGGCCTACCCCTCCCCCTGGGGGCCATCCTGGCCCGGCGGGACCTGGGGGGGGACCTCATCCGGGCCCTGGACGAGGCGGTGCGGCAGAGCCTGGAATACGCCTTCGCCCACCCCGAAAGAACCCTTCCCTACCTCAAGGCCCACGCCCAGGAGCTTTCCGAGGAGGTGATCTGGGCCCACGTGCGCACCTATGTGAACCCCTTTAGCCTGGACGTGGGGGAGGAGGGGGAAAAGGCGGTGGAGCGGCTCTTTTCCCTGGCGGAGGCCAGGGGGCTGATCCCGCCCTCCTCCTTGCCCCTTTTCCGGTAGACTCGGGGCATGTTCCAGGAACTTCCCCTCGAGGCCCGGCGGGAGGCGGCCCGGGTCTTCCTGCCCCTCAGGGTGCGGCGGGGGGCCACCCTGTACGCCCTAGGGGATGGGGTGGATGGGGTCTACCTGGTGCGGGAAGGGCTTCTTTGGCTGGAGGGCCCCCGCTCGGCCACCGGGGAGGCGGCCAGCCTGGGGGTGGTGGGGCCAGGGGGGCTTCTGGGGGAGGAGGCCTTGGTGGGGGAGAGGCAGCGCACCGCCGGGGCCACGGCCCTCACCTACGCCGAGCTCCTCTTCGCCAAGGCCGAGGAGCTTGCGGCGCTAAGGCGTTTTCCGGAAGTGGAGGCCTTTTTCCTCAAGGCCCTGTACCGAAGGCTCAAGGCCACGGAACGGGAGCTTTGGGCAGCCCGCCACCTTTCCGTGGGCCAGCGCCTGGCCCGCCTCCTCTTGGATCTGGCCCGGGAAGGGGAGGTGGCCCTTTCCCACCAGGACCTGGCCCACATGGTGGGGGCCACCCGGGAAACGGTGACCAAGCTCCTGGGGGAGTGGGCCCTTAAGGGCTTGGTGGACCTGGGCTACCGCCGGGTGGAGCTTCAGGACAAGGAAGCCCTTGCCCGCTTGGCCGAGGCGCTATAGGCTTTAAAGCCATGGAAACCGCCCTCTTGGCCCGCCTCCTGGGCCTGCCCCAAGGGGAGGAGGCCCTGAAGGAACGCCTGGGCCGGATGGCCCACCCGGGCCTGCTCGAGGCTTTAAGGGCTTACCTGAAGCGCCTAGGGGCGCCCCCAGAACCCTTGGCCGCCTTGGAAGGGCTTGCCCGGGGGGCGGTGGTCACGGGGCAACAGGCGGGGCTTTTGGGCGGGCCTTCCCTCACCTTCTACAAGGCCCACACCGCCCTCGCCTTGGCGCACGGGGTAGGGGGGAGTGCGGTGTTCTGGGTGGCCTCCCAGGACCACGACGTGGAGGAGGTGCGCCACCTCCACCTCCTCCTGGACGAGGAGGTGAGGACCCTTTCCCTTCCCTTGCCCCCCTTGCCCGCAGGGCGCATCCCCTTGGCCGCCTACCGGGAGGACCTTAGGGCTTTCCTCGGGCCTTGGGCCAAGGACCCGCGGGTGGCTTACGCCCTGGAGGGGAAGACGCTTTCCGAGTTCTTCGCCCGCACCCTCCTGGCCTTTTTGGGGGAGCGAGGGCTCATCCCCTTTGACCCCATGGCCGAGGAGCTTGCCCCCCTTTTCCTGGAGGCCTTGGAGCGGGAGCTTTCCGACCCCCTGGCCAGCGCCGAGGCCATCAACCGGGAGGCGGAAAGGATCCGGGCCCTAGGGGGGAAGCCCCCCTTACGGCGCAAGCCCGGGGCCACCAACCTCTTTCTGGAAACCGATGCCCGCCGCCTCCTCTTCTACGAGGATGGGGCCTTCACCGATGGGGTGCGCCGCTACACGGCCAAGGAGCTCTGGGAGCTCGCGCGCCAAGACCCCTCCCGCCTCACCCCGGCTGCGGGGCTCAGGCCTGTCTTCCAAGACCTGGTCCTGCCCACGGCAGGTTTTGTGGTGGGGCCCAACGAGTTCCGCTATGTGGCGGAGCTTTCCCGGGTCTACGCCCTTTATGGCCTTCCCATGCCCGCCCTGTTTCTGAGGCTTCAGGGCGTGGTTCTGGAACCGCCTATCCGGCGCATACTGGAAAACTACCGCCTGTCCCCCTGGGCCTTTGTGGAGCGGGGAGAGGAGGCCTTTTTGGAAGCGGTCCGGGGTGTCTTGGAGGACTACCGTTCCTTGGAGGAGGAGCTTCGGGAGCTTCTGGACCGGCTGGAGGCCTTGCAGGCCCGGGCCAAGGCCCTGGAGCCCCCCCTGGAGCGCCCTTTCCGCCGCTTCCGGGTGCGGCTTGCGGGGGAGGGGGAAAGGCTCTTGCGCAAGCTCCTTAGGGCTCGCATGGGCAAGGATGCGGTGCTTAAGGGGCACCTCGCCCGGCTTAAACGCCACCTCCTGCCCTTGGGGATGCCCCAGGAGCGGGTTTACCCCTTCGCCATGTACGCCCTGCGCCACCCGGAGGCCTTGGCCCGCTTGGCGGAGGCCCCGCCCCAGGGTAAGGCCACCTTGGTCTTGGGCTAGGATGGAGGGGAAGGCTATGGTGCGCTTCTGGCCCCTTATGCTCCTTCCCCTGCTCGCCCTCTTCCCCACCCGGGGGCAGGGGCAGGACCTCCTCCTGCGGGTCCTCCTCCAAGAGGTGCCCCCGGGGCAGGCGGTACGCCTGACCCTCCCTTCCGGGGAGGTGCGCGCCTTGGCCGCCGGGGAAGGGGTGGTGCTGGAGGGGCGCCTTGGGTCCTCCTTTGACCTGGAGGTGCCCTACTTTAGCCTCGAGGGCCGCCCCTACCGGGGTGGGGTGCGGCTTTTGGCCCAGGGGGGAAGGCTTCTCGTGGTCAACCTGGTCCTCCTGGAGGACTACCTCCTGGGGGTTCTGCCCGGGGAGATGCCCGAGGGGTTTCCCCTGGAGGCCTTGAAGGCCCAGGCGGTCCTGGCCCGCACCTTCGCCGTGAACCGCCTGAACCCAAAGGCGCCCTACGACCTCTGCGCCAGCGAGCTTTGCCAGGTCTATCTGGGCTTTGCCGCCGAGAAGCCCAAGTACGCCCAGGCGGTGTCCGCCACCCGGGGCCAGGTCCTAAGCTACGGCGGTAAGGCCATCTCCGCCCTGTACCACGCCGACTCCGGGGGCATGACCGCAGGGAGCGAGGAGGTGTTCCAAAAGGCCCTCCCCTACCTCCGCCCCCGGCCCGACCCCTACGCCAAGGGGCCCAAGAGCGCCTGGCGGGTTTCCGTGTCCAAGGCGGCGGCGGAGCAGGCCCTCAGGGCCTTGGGCTACACCCCCAAAGGGGAGGAGGCCCCCCAGGTGTTGGAGCGTAGCCCCTCGGGCCGGGCTTGGCGGGTGCGCCTTATGGGGGTGGAGGTGCAAGGCCCAGAGGCCCAGCGCCTCCTCCGCCTCATGGGCCTCCCCTCGGCCCTGGCGGAGTTCCAGGGCTTTTGGGCGGTGGGCCGGGGGGCCGGGCACGGGGTGGGGCTTTCCCAGTGGGGGGCCAAGGGGATGGCGGAGGCGGGCTTTGACCACCGGGAGATCCTGGGCCACTACTTCCCCGGCACCTTCCTCTCCGAGCTTCTCTTGGCAGGGGTGCCCTAGGTGCTCCTTTCCACCCCCCTAGGCCCCCTTTGGCTGGAGGTTTCCCCCGTGGGGGTGGTCCGCCTCGAGGCCGCCCTTTTTCCCCGGGGGAAGGAGGCGCGAGGTCCCCTGGCGCAAAAAGTGGAGGAAAGCCTTGCCGCCTACTTTGCCGGGAAGCGCCCGGACTTTCTGGACATCCCCTTGGACTACACCGGGCTTTCCCCGGCCCGGGCCCGCCTTTACGAAAGGGTGCGCCGCATCCCCTACGGCAAGACCACGAGCTACGGGGCCCTGGCCCGCGAGCTTGGGCTTTCCCCCCGGGCGGTGGGGGCGGCGCTTCGGGCCTGTCCCTTCTTCCTTCTGGTGCCCGCCCACCGGGTCATCCACCAGGATGGGCGGCTTGGGGGCTTCGCCGGGCAGGAGGGGCTAAAGCTTTGGCTCCTCCGCTTCGAGGAAGCCCTTTAAACCTCGGTCCAGACCGCCACGGAAAAAGGCGGGAGCTCGGGGCCGCAAAGCCGTCCTCCCTTGGGGGCGCAAAGAGCGCCCGAGAGGAGGTCCACCGCCTGGGCCCCACGGGGCAGAGCCCCGTGCAGGGGAATGTCCTGGCGGAAGGGCTCGGGGGTGGCGTTCACCACCACCAGGTAAGGCCCACGGGTGAAGGCCAGGTGCCCGTCCACGGCGTAGACCCGCCCGTAAGGGGCGGTGCGCAGCTCAGGATGCTCCCGGCGCAGGCGGGCCAGCCGCCGCACCGCCTCCCGTAGGGGCCTTTTCCAAACCGCTTCCGCCCACACCATGCCGCCCCGGTTTTCCGGGTCGTGGCCGCCTTCCATGCCGATCTCCTCCCCGTAGTAGACCGTGGGGTTGCCGGGGAGGAGGAAGAGGAGGGAAAGGGCGAGCTTGGCCCGCTCCAGGCTTCCCCTAAGGAGGGTGAGCAGGCGGGGGGTGTCGTGGGAGGTGAGGAGGTTCATCTGGGCCCGCACCACCTCGGGACGGTAGCGGGCAAACAGGTTTTCCAGGCGGTGGCTAAAGGCCAGGGCTTGCAGGGGTTCTATGCGGCCCAGGCCGCTTCTTCCCGCCAGTTCCTGGTCCAGGGCTTCCCCCCCCACGAAGCCTAAAACGGCCCTGCTCAAGGGGTAGTTCATGGTGGCGTCAAACATGTCCCCCTGGAGCCAAAAGTCTGCCTCCTCCCAGATCTCCCCCACCAGGTAGGCCTCGGGGTTCGCCCCCTTGACCCGCCTGCGGAAGGCCCGCCAGAACTCTGGGTCCTGGATTTCGTTGGGCACGTCCAGCCGCCAGCCATCGGCCCCAAAGCGGATCCAGTACTCGGCCACGGACAAGAGGTACTCCCGCACCGCCGGGGTTTCCACCTTGAGCTTGGGGAGCTCGGGGTTGCCCCACCAAGCCTCATAGTTGGGGTTAGGGCCGTAGGCGTTTAAGGGGAACCCCCGTACGTGGTACCAGTCCCGGTAGGGGCTATGCTCCCCGTTTTCCAAAAGGTGTTGGAAGGCGAAGAAGCCCCGGCCCGTGTGGTTGAAGACCCCGTCCAGAATGACCCTTATCCCGTGGGCGTGGGCCACCTCCAGGAGGTGGCGGAGCGCGGCGTTCCCCCCCAGGAGGGGATCTACCTGGAAATAGTCCACGGTGTGGTAGCGGTGGTTGGCGGTGGAGGTGAAGATGGGGTTGAGGTAGATGGCCTCCACCCCGAGCTCCACCAGGTAGGGGATCTTCTCCGCCACCCCCCAAAGGGTTCCCCCTTTGAAGCCCCTTAGGGTGGGCGGGGTTTCCCAGGGCTCCAGGGGCCCTGCGGGGGCGGGTTTGCCCGGGGGTCCTGCACGAAAGAAGCGGTCGGGGAAGATTTGATAGAAAAATGCGCCCTCGTACCAGGCCACGGGCTCAAGTGTACCACGGGCGAAAGGTGCCCAGATCACAAAAATCCTTGCCCCCGGGCCCAGGGTTCTGGTATCCTCCCGGGGTGAAGGCCATGCGGGGCCGCCTTTTCGTCATGACCGGGGCTAGCGGGGTGGGGAAGGGCACGGTGCGGGCTAAGGTGCTGGAGCGGACCCGCCTCTTCTACTCCATCTCCATGACCACCCGTCCACCCCGCCCTGGGGAGCGGGACGGGGTGGACTACTACTTCGTGGACCGCCCCACCTTTGAGGCGCTCCTGAACCAAGACGGCTTCCTGGAGCACGCCGAGTACGTGGGCTACCTCTACGGCACCCCCAAGGCCCCGGTGGAGCGGGCCCTGGCCCGGGGAGAGGATGTCCTTCTGGAGATCGAGGTGCAAGGGGCCTTGCAGGTGCGCAAGAAGGTGCCGGAGGCGGTCCTCATCTTCCTCCTTCCCCCATCCCTTTCCGAGCTCAAGCGCCGGTTGGTCTACCGGGGTAAGGATAGCCCCGAGAAGATCGCCAAGCGCTTGGCGCAGGCGGAGTGGGAGATCCAAAACGCCCACCTCTTCGACTACGTGGTAGTGAACGACGTTCTGGAGGAGGCGGTGGCGGATTTTTTGGCCATCCTCACCGCCGAACGGCGGCGTACCGACCGGATGGCCTGGGCCCTCAACAAGGCCCTGGAGCGGGACCCTGACCTGGAAAGCGAGCTGGAGGAAATCCTGAGGAGGAACCATGGCGGAACCGGGCATTGACAAGCTTCTGAGCATGGTGGATTCCAAGTATCGGCTCACCGTGGTGGTGGCCAAGCGGGCGCAGCAGCTTTTGCGCCACCGCTTTAAAAACACGGTGCTGGAGCCGGAGGAAAGGCCCAAGATGCGGACCCTCGAGGGCCTCTTCGACGACCCCAACCCCGTGACCTGGGCCATGAAGGAGCTCCACACCGGCCGCTTGGTGTTCGGGGAGAACCTGGTCCCCGAGGACCGCCTGCAGAAGGAGATGGAACGGCTCTATCCCGTGGAAGAGGAGGCCTAGATGGCCCGGGTCCTGGTGGCGGCGAGCGGAGGGGTGGCGGCCATCAAGGTGCCCCACCTCCTCCGCCTCCTCCGCCAGGCGGGGCACGAGGTGCGGGTCCTGGCCACCCCCCGGGCCCTGGCCTTCGTCACCCCCCTTTCGTTGGCGGTGGCCGCCGGGGGCGAGGTGGCCACGGAGGAGGCGTGGTTCCAGCCCCATGGCCGCGCCCTCCACATAGAGCTCGCCCGCTTTGCCGAGGTGGTCCTGGTGGCCCCCGCCACCACCGACGCCCTGGCCAAGGCCGCCTTGGGCCTGGCGGATGACCTCCTTTCCGCCACCCTCCTGGCCGGGGCCAAGCGGGTGGCCTGGGCCCCAGCCATGAACGAGGCCATGTGGCTTGCCCCTCAGACCCAGGGCCATGTGGAGCGGCTCAAGGCCTTGGGCCATGCCTTTTTTGGCCCCGCCTACGGCCCCTTGGCCGCGGTGGGGGAGGGGGAAGGCTTGGGGCGGATGCTGGAGCCTGAGGAGCTGGTGGCGCGCTTGGAGGCCCTCCTTACCCCCAAGGACCTTCAGGGCCTGAAGCTCCTGGTTTCCGCTGGGCCCACTCGAGAGTACCTGGACCCGGTGCGCTTCCTCTCCAACCCCTCCTCGGGGCGCATGGGCTACGCCGTGGCCGAGGCCGCCCGGGATAGGGGGGCGGAGGTGGTCTTGGTTTCCGGCCCCACCGCTCTCCCAGACCCTTGGGGGGTCCAGGTGGTGCGGGTGGAAAGCGCCTTGGAGATGCGGGAGGCTATTTTGGCCCACTACCCTTGGGCCGAGGCTGTGGTCATGGCGGCGGCGGTGGCCGACTACCGCCCCGAGACCACCCTGGCCGACAAGGAGCCCAAGGTGGAGGCGAGCCGGGTCCTGCGCCTGGTGCCCAACCCCGATATCCTCAAGGAGCTTGGAGAACGCAAGGGAAAGAGGGTTCTGGTGGGCTTCGCCATGGAAACCCAAGAGGGTCTGGAGCGGGCTCGGGGGAAGCTAGAGCGCAAGAACCTGGACCTCATCGTCCTCAACTGGGTGAACCGGGAGGGGGTGGGCTTCGGCAGCCCGGAAAACGAGGTGGTCCTCCTCCTTCGGGATGGGCGGGTCCTAGAGCTTCCCCGGATGCCCAAGCGCCAGGTGGCCCACCGTATACTGGATTTCGTCAGGGAGTTTTGGAAAGCCTAAACGGGGTGGATATGCGCAGCAAGGCCGAGCGGCACCGCGCCATACAGGAAATCGTGAGCCGGGAGGAGATCGGTACCCAGAAAGAGCTGGTGGAGCGCCTGCGTCAGTTGGGCTTTGAGGTGACCCAGGCCACGGTGAGCCGGGACATCGCCGAGCTCCGCCTGGCCCGCATCGCCTTGGGCAAGGGGCGGCACAAGTACGCTCTGCCTTCGGTGGAGCTTCCCGAGGACGTCTACGAGGAACTCAAGCGGCAGTTTGGCCTCTTCGTCAAGGACGTGGACCGGGGGGGGAACATCCTGGTGGTGAAAACCGCCGAGGGGCACGCCTCGGGAATCGCCCTTCTCTTGGACCGCCTCAAGCGGGACGAGATCGTGGGCACCCTGGCGGGCGAGGACACCATCTTGGTGGTGGGCCGGAGCGAAGAGGAGGCCAAGGCTCTGGAAGAAGAGCTCGGGGAGCTTCTCTTGGCGGGAAGGGCCATTAAGGGAGGGGCTTAGCGCTTTAGGGTATAACGTGATAGAACTCTTCCTGAAGTCCTTCCTCACCCTCTTCGTGGTCATGGACCCGGTGGGGCTCGTCCCGGTGTTCTTGGCCTTGGCGGGGGACCGCCCCCCAAAAAAGCAAGCCCAGATTGCGGGGAGGGCGGTGCTGGTGGCGGGGGGGCTTCTTGTGGCCTTTTTCTTTTTCGGAAGGGGGCTTTTGGCCCATCTGGGGATTAGCCTCGAGGCCTTGCGCATCGCCGGGGGGATCCTCCTCTTCCGCATCGCCACCGATATGGTCTTCGCCCACCACGAGCGGGAAACCGAGGAGGAGAAGGACGAGGCCCTGGTCCGGGCCGATATCTCCGTCTTTCCCCTGGCCATCCCCCTCATCGCCGGGCCCGGGGCCTTGGCCAGCGTCCTCATCCTGGGGGGGGAGGCCCGGGGGGTGGTGGGGGGATGGGCGGTGGTCCTCTTTAGCGCTTTCTTGGTCCTCCTCTTGGCCTATATCTTCTTGCGGGCCGCTGCCGGGGTGCGCCGGGCCCTGGGGCGCACCGGCGTGAACGTGGTGACCCGGGTCCTGGGCCTATTGCTCGCCGCCCTTGCGGTGCAGTACGTGGCTGATGGGGTCAAGGGCCTCCTTTAGCCCGGTACATGCGGCGGTCCGCTTCCTGCAAAAGCGCTTCCAGATCGCCCTCTTCCGCCCTTACCCCGCCCGCCGCCACCCCGTAGGGCAGGCTTTGCCGCACGCGGGCGATGAGGGAAGGGATCTCCTCCTCGCTCAGGCCCAAGTGGAGGCTCACGAACTCATCTCCTCCCACCCGAAAGGCCAGGTCCCGGCGGCGGGAAAAGTGCTTCAAGGCCTGGGCCAGGGCCTTCAGGGCCCGGTCCCCGGCGGCGTGCCCTTCCCGGTCGTTCAGGGCCTTGAGGCCGTTGAGGTCCCAGTAGATGAGGGCCAGGGGCTCCCCTAGGGCTTTGGCCTCGGACAGGAGCTCCGGGAAGGCCACCTCCAGGGCCCGCCGATTCCCCAAGCCGGTGAGGGGGTCGGTGCGGGCCGCCGCTTCCAGGGCCTGGCGCTCCTTTAGGGCCTTGAGGAGGAGGGCGGCTTCCAAGGCGAAGGCCTGGGCCAGCTCCAGGGAAAGCGGGGTAAAGGCCTCGGGGTCGTGGAAGTTGTCCAGGTTCATGGCCGCCAGCACTTCCCCTTCCAGGACGATGGGCAGGCCCAAGGTGGCCTGGATCTCCAGGAGGCGGCCGTGTTCGAAGAAAGCGGGGCGGGCCTCCACGGTGCTCAGGCTAGAGAGGTGGCGGATCTCCGCTCCTTTGAGCACCCGGGGACGGCCCTTGAGCCAGTTGTCCACGCCAAGCCCATACCAGGCAAGCTCTTCCTCTAAGGAGGTGCGAGCCCCCAGGAGGGCTTCGGAAAACCCCTCCTGGGCTACCAGGTGGAAATACCCTCCCTCCCGGAGGAGGATGCTTCCCGCCTCCGCCCCGGGCACCACCGCCACCGCCTCCTGGATGAGGTCCTGCAAAAGCCCTTCCGGCTCCTCGTGCTGCAAAAGCCCCCGCAAGACCTTTAAAAGCCCGGTGTAGGCCCTTGCCTGGATGGAAAGGTCCGTGGTGTCTAGAAGGAGGAGGTAGGTGCCTTCCGGGGCGGGCAGGCGGGCCACCCGGTAGGTCTTTTCCCCGTGGACCAAGATGTCCCCTTGGGGCACGGGAAGGCCTTGCGCCAGGGCGTTTCCCTCCACCCCGGTGTCCGTGAGGAGAAAAACCGGGTACGGGGCTTCTAAAGGGTTCATCCGGCCTCCAAGAGCAAGCGGGCGTGGGAGAGGGCGGCCTCGGTGTACTGGCCGGAAAGGAGGCGGGCCAGCTCCCGTACCCGCGCCTCGCCTTGTAGCACCTCCACCCGCACCTCGCTTCCTTCCTTCACCACCTTTAGGTGGCGGTGGGCCCGGGCGGCCACCTGGGGCAGGTGGGTCACCACCAGCACCTGCCGCTTCTCCCCCAGGCGGGCCAAGCGTTCCGCCAGCTTCCAGGCGGTTTCCCCCCCCACCCCAGCGTCCATCTCGTCAAAGACCACGGTGGGGGCCTCCGCCCCGGTGAGGAGGGCGAGGGCCAAGGCGATGCGGGAAAGCTCCCCGCCGCTGGCGGCGGAAAGGGGGGAAAGGGGCAGGTGCGGGCTTGCGGCAAAGCGGAAGGCCACCTCCTCCAGGCCGAAGGGTCCGGGTTCGGGCAAGGGGGTGAAGGCCACCTGGAAGCGGGCCTGGGGAAGCCCCAAGGCGGCAAGCTCCTCGGCCATGGCCTCTTCCAGCCCCTTGGCCGCCTCCCGCCGGGCTTCGCCCAAGGCTTCCCCCGCTCTCCAAAGGGCCTCTTCCGCCGCCTCGAGGGCCTGCTCAAGGTCCTGTAGGCGCGCTTCCCCTCCTTCCAGAGTGGCCAGCTCCGCCTCGGCCCGCTCCCCGTGGGCTAGGACGTCTTCCAGGGTGGGGCCGTACTTGCGCTTGAGGCGCTCCAGGAGGGCCAGGCGCTCCTCCAACTGGGCAAGCCGGCCGGGGTCGGCCTCGAGGCCCTCCAGATACCCCTCAAGCTCCCGCGCCACCGCCTCCGCGCCCTCTAATGCGGTTTCCAGGTCCCTGGCCAGGGCTTCCAGGTCCGGGTCGTACCGCCCTCCTTGGCGCAGTTCCCGCACGGCGCCCTCCAAGGGGGAAAGCCCCTCCTCCGCCAGGAAGGCATAGGCCCTCCCCGCCCGTTCCCGAAGGGTTTCCAGGTGCCGCAGGCGCCGGGCTTCCTCCTCTAGCTCGAGGTCTTCCCCAGGGCGGGGCTTGGCCGCCTGGATCTCCCGCAGTTGGAAGCGCAGGAGGTCTTCCCGCTCGCTTTTCGCCCTAAGGGCTTCCTCCAGGGCCCGCTTCTCGCCGAGGAGGGTCTGGTAGCGCGCGTAGGCCTCCCGGTAGGCCTGAAGGGGGTGGGAGGGCAACAGGGCGTCCAGGAGCTCCCGCTGCCGCTTAGGGGAGAGGAGGGCCAAGGCGGCGTGCTGGACGTGGAGGGAAAGCCAGCGCTCCGCTTCCTCCTGAAGCTCCTTAAGGCTCACCACCTCCCCGTCTATGCGGGGTGTGGAGCGGGCCCCCACCCGGCGGGAAAGAACCCGCTCCTCTTCCCCCTGGAAGAAGGCGGTGACGAGGAGGCTATCCCCATAAGGCCCGATGAGCCCCTCGGCCCGCTCCCCCAAGAGGAGGGCCAAGGCGTCCACCAGAAGGCTCTTGCCTGCCCCCGTTTCCCCGGTGAGGACGTTGAGCCCTGGGGAAAGCTCCAGGGTAGCCTCGCGGATGGCGGCGAGGTTGCGCACCTCGAGGCGTACGAGCATCTTCCCCTATTGTAAGGAAAGCCAGGTCTAGGCTAGGGTTATTCGGTCCCGCCCGGACTCTTTAGCCCGAAGAAGGGCGTAGTCGGCCTTTAAGAACCACTCTTCCACTTCTTCTTTCCCCTGGGGTACTTTTCCCCCTGCTATACCCGCGGAAAGGGTAAGGGGATAAGGAATAGGGTCCACCTTTTGGGCGCGGAAGCGGGACCGAATGCGCTCCACCACCTCCTTGGTAGCTCGCTGGTCCGCCCCATACAGGAGCAGAAGGAATTCTTCCCCGCCATAGCGTACCGCTAAGTCTTCCCGGCGGAGGTCCTCTTGGAGGATGCGGCCAAGGACTTTGAGCACCTGATCTCCCACGGGGTGGCCGAAGGAGTCGTTGATGCGTTTAAAATGGTCTATATCCAGCAAAGCCACGCTTAGAGGGGTATGGTAGCGTTGTGTCAGGGCAAGAAGCTTGGGAAGCTCGGCCTCGAGGCCCCGGCGGTTCAGAAGTCCAGTGAGGGGGTCTGTAAGCGCTAAGGTCCCCCACTCCACCTGCCTGAGCACTTGACGAAGCCGTTCACCCAAAAGAGAAAGTAGACCTTCGGGAACAGGTTCCGTAGGGGGTTTCTGCAAAAATAGGTAGGCCGCCTCCCCGTTCATGGGCACTTTCAGGCTATGCGGGGTGCGCTGGCCCACGAGCCCTCGCCTCCCTTGCACCTCGAGGCCTACCGCCTCAGGGATCAAGGTGCGCGTGGCCTCCAAGGCGCTCAAGAGGGCGGCTTCGGGACTCAAGGTCTGGGTTATTCTCGGCGAAAGGCGGGCAAGTTCGCCTAAGAACCGCATCCAACGTGCGTTTTTCTCCTCCGTGCGTCTCCATTCTAGATGGAGCGCGTAGAGTAAGCCCAAAGCCCCTACGACCCCTCCGTACAGGACCAGGATGCGGGTTATCAGCGGGATGGTTTCCGAGAAGATCAGGAACGGAAAAATGACGAGCCCAGTGAAGGCGAGGGCTTGGGAGGGGAAGGAGATATTTTCCCAAGACCTTGCGCCCAGACCGATCAGGAGGTATCCCATGCTCTGGGCAGAGTGGAGGGGAGGGCCACCTTGGCTCTCTGTGTAGACGGAGGCCATGGCCTCGAGGAGGACGAGAAAAAAACCCACACCCCATAAGGACGTTTCATCGGGGGCTTTCTGGAAAAGCACCTCCAAACGGGGTAGGAGCAAGAGGAAAAGGACGATGTTCCACGCCGTGTAAAGAGAGCTTGAGCCAAATCCTTCTTGGACTAGGGCCTCGAGGCCCAATAACACAAGGGGAAGTAGGAAAAGCGTTAGGCGTGGAGGGCGGCTAGGTGCCTTTAGAACGGCGAGGGTTAGCGCTAAGTACCCCAGGAAATCCAGTATTACCCTTAAAACAAGGGTCTGAGGGTACTTCGGGGAGTTACCCAGATTCCAAAGGAGGTCATTCAGGCTCCAAAAGAGGAGGCCAAGGCCCCATAAGGGTTTTCTTTGGGCTAGAAGGTAAACTGTGACACCAAGTTCTATCGCAGGGGCGAGGATGCGTTCACTCCATGGCGAGGCACTTGGCAACAGGCCAAGAATTACCAGCAATACGAAGCCTAGCCACGGGTGAACCACGAGCTCAGTTTAACCAGGCTTTTCCCTTAGGGGTCTTTCTTGCCTTGGCGTTGCCCTGTGTCTTGAGCCGGTGCTTGAAGGCTTTGGGGTGAGGAGATAGACTAAATCCCTGGGGTCGATGCCCTGGATACGTGGCCCCATCGTCTAGCGGTTAGGACGCGGCCCTCTCAAGGCCGAAACGGGGGTTCGATTCCCCCTGGGGTCACCAGGGGCGGCTAGCTCAGTTGGTCAGAGCGCTCGCCTTACAAGCGAGAGGTCAGAGGTTCAAATCCTCTGCCGCCCACCACGATACGTAGGCAAAGCTCCCCGCCTTGATAGTGAGGCGGGGAGGCGTTTTTATTGGGTTGCAAGACGGGTGTTTCCGCGCTTTGGCTGCGGGCCTATCTAGAGCTTGCCTCGATGCTATGGATCTCTGTAGGGAAGGGAAAGCTGGGTGGGGTGCGGAGGGAGATCAAAGTTCAAGGGAGGCCACAGATTAAAAGTTCCGAGGCTTTGAGGTGAGTTAAGCTATGTTCCCCTGGCATGCTTGGGTTTTCTGGCGGGCGATGTATCTTGGGAAAGGGTTGCTTCCGTTGCCTGGGAGCTCCCATGGGGATTTTTTAAGGAAAGGGGTAAAAGGATAAAGGATGTGGTAATCGGAGAGGAGGCGTGGGCGTTTTTTCTATAGGTTCCTTAGTCCGCTATCGAGGCCGCAACTGGGTTTTGGTGGAGGAGCAGGGAGACATTCTGTACCTGCGTCCCCTAGCGGGTTCTACGGCTACCCTTTTGCCGGTGAGTGTAAGCCTAGCGGAGGCGATTCGGCATGTACTTCCCCACGAAGCCCTGGTCCTTTTAGGGCTTCCCACAACCTCGACGGAACGACAGGAAGCCTACCCTCAGGTAGACCATCGGGGTGATGAAAACCTCACCGAAGGCGTGAAGGGTTTTATCATTGACCTGGGCACCGGTTTCCTGCGCGGTCCCCAGGGGGAGAGCCTGACTCAAGACCTTCAGGCGTTCCACCACGACCTCCTGCGAATAGCCTACCGCATTCTCTTTCTCCTTGTAGCCGAGGCTCGGGGTATTCTTGGGGGAAACGAGCTTTACCGCCAGGCTTTTTCCCTTCACCGCATTCTAGACCTCGCCGCTCGGGGGGAAGCCTATACCGAGGATTTGGACCTCTGGCTTGGCCTCAAGACCCTCTTCCGGCTCTTGCGGGACCCCACGCTCCTTGTTAAGGGTGCCCCTGCCGCCAAGGTCCTGGGTCTAGAGGTTCTTGACGGCCATCTCTTTGAACCCCTCACCTTGGAGCAGAGCCCTTACGCCGTGGACAACCGCTACTTGCTTCGGGCCTTCCACCACCTGGCTTTCTCCCAAGATGCCAAGGGGCAGTGCCTTCAACGCATTGACTACGCTGCTTTGGACGTGGAGGAACTAGGCTCGGTGTACGAGAGCCTCTTAGAACACGCCCCTGTACTAAGGCGAGAAGAAGAAGGTTTGGTCCTTGCCTTCGGAGCGGGAACAGAGCGGAAGCGCTCCGGGAGCTATTACACCCCAGCGGTTTTGGTGGAGCTGGTTCTTAAGGAAGCCCTAGATCCGGTGGTAGAGGGGCGCCTGAAGAAGGCGGGGGACGACCCCAAGGCGCAGGAACAGGCCATCCTTTCCCTCAAGGTGATTGACCCCGCCTCGGGGAGCGGCCACTTCCTTCTGGGGGCGGCCCGGAGGCTCGCCCGCCGCCTGGCCCAGGTGCGCACCGGGGAGGAGGAGCCCTCCCCCGAGGTCTACCGCCAGGCGGTGCGGGACGTGGTGGCGAACTGCCTCTACGCTGTGGACCTGAACCCTCTGGCGGTGGAGCTCTGCCGGGTGGCCCTTTGGATGGAAAGCCACGTGCCGGGGAAGCCCCTCACCTTTCTGGACCACCGCATAAAGTGCGGGAACTCCCTGGTGGGAGTCCTGGAACCCAAGGTTTTGAAGGAGGGGGTGCCCGATGAAGCTTTCGCCGCAAAACTAGGGGACGCCAAGGAGGTAGCCCTCTTCCTTAAGGGGGTGAACCGCCGCCAACGGAGGGGAGAGCAGACCCTCTTTGCCCCGCTCCGGGAGAGCGTTCTGGAGGAGGAGCAGAGGAACCTGGCCACGGTTCTTCAGGAATTGGCCCGCCTTCCCGAGGACCGCGCCCAGGATGTGGCTGCCAAGGCCAAGGTCTATGAGGGGCTACGGGAGAAGGGGACTTGGGGAAGGCTCAAGCTTGCTTCGGACCTTTGGACGGCTGCCTTTTTCCAAGGCTTTTCTGGCGGGGGGCCTTTTATCACCACGGAAGCGGTGTGGCGGGCTTTGGAGGGTGGGGTGGACCCTGTTCTTAGGGAGCGTGCCGAGGCGCTCGCCCAGCGCCACCGCTTCTTTCACTGGTGGCTGGAGTTCCCCGAGGTCTTCGCCCACGGGGGGTTTGATGTGGTGCTAGGAAATCCGCCTTGGACCCGCCGCCGAGAGGAAGGGGACGTGGCCCGTTTCCTCAAGGGCTCAGGCCGTTTTCCCCTAACCTGTGAGGGCACCAACACCTACCAATTTTTCACCGAGCTCGCCCGTTCCCTTTGCCGCTCTGGGGGTATGTGCGGGCTTCTGGTGCCCACTGGTTTGGCCACAGACTCGGGTAGCCGGAGTCTGTTCAGGGATATCGTGTTGAGGGGCCAGCTCAGAGCGCTTTACGACTTCGAAAACCGGAAGGGGTTTTTCCCGGACGTGGATCGCCGTTTCCGGTTTGCCCTCGTGGCTTTCTCCGGGGGGAACGGGGAGGTTCCTTGCCCTTCTGAGAAGGATAGAGCGGCGCGCGTGGCCTTTTTTCTCGCTGATCCTAAGGAGGTGGATGACGAAAGACGGCACTTGCTTCTATCGGGAGAAGATTTCGCCCTCTTCAACCCCAATACCTGGATGGCTCCCCTTTTCCGCACCCCCCAGGATGCGGCGCTTGCCCGCCATCTTTATCGGGTGTCGGGCATCCTGTACCGTGAGGAGCCAAAGAAGGACCCTTGGGGAATCCGCCTTGGCCTGCTTTTTTCCTTAGAACGCCGCTTGCCCTTTTTCCGCTCTCGCCAAGAGCTGCGGGGGGCCATGCCTTCGGGCCACCGCTTGCGCTTTGGGGGAGAAGCCTATGTGCCTTTTTGGGAAGCCAAGATGTTCCACCAATATAACCATCGCTATGCGGACTACGCCTCGGGGAAGATCCGTCCCCTATCCGCTTCCGCCCTTTTGGACCCCGCTTACGCGATAGCGCCTGCCTATTACCTACCCGAAGACGTGGTGGAGGAGCGCCTCTCCCATTTTGAGGGAGCTCGCTTTCCTAAGCGGCCTTGGCTTCTTGCCTTTCGTAACGTAGCCCGGGCCACCGACGAACGCACGGTGATCTTTACCCCGCTTCCCCGCTTAGGGGTGGGAGGGAAAGCTCCGCTACTCTTTTCCCTAGAGCCAAGCGTTCGCATCCTCGCTCTTCTTGCCAACCTGAATAGCTTGGTTTTGGACTATGCGGCCCGGCAGAAAATCGGCGCCACGGACTTGAGCTTCCACCACATCAAGCAGTTTCCGGTTCTGCCCCCAGAGCGGTACCAGGAGGCGGACCTCCACTTCATCGTCCCCCGGGTCCTGGAGCTCACCTACACCGCCTGGGACCTCGCCCCCTTGGCCCAGGAGGTGTGGGAAGAGGCGGACGAAGGCCTCCGGGAAGCCATCCGACGTTGGCGAGAGGCAGCCCCCACGCACCCGGACAAGCCTCCCTCCTGGCTCACCCATCCCTACCCCTTCCCGCCCTTCCAATGGGATGAAAACAGACGGGCCCGCCTACGGGCTGAGCTAGACGCCTACTACGCCAGGCTCTACGGCCTAAACCGCAAACAACTCCGCTACATCCTGGATCCGCAGGACCTCACAGAAAAGGAGCTCCAGGACATTCTTTCGGACCTGGAGGAGGTGCACGATCCCCTAGACGAGGCCGCTTACCGCAGGCGCCGGGGAGGAAGCCGCTTCCCAGGGGAGACCTTCCGAGTGCTTAGAGAGAAGGAGGTGAGGCGCTACGGGGAATACCGCACTCGAAGGCTTGTCCTCGAGGCGTGGGAAAAACTGAGCTGAACCTCAGGGAGGCGCTTAGCCCTTTGAGGTTAGCGCCAAGTGTTCTAGGGCCTCCCGCAGGACCTCAATCCCTTTCAGAAACTCCGAGACCTCCACGTGCTCGTAAGGGGTGTGGTCCAGGGTGGAATCCCCAGGGCCGTAGGCCACCATGGGCGCCTTCCAGTGGGGGGCCAGGACGTTCATGTCGCTGGTGCCGGTCTTGAGCTTGAAGACGGGCCTGCCCCCCGCCTTGCGGATGCCCTGGCGCAAGGCCCGGGTCAGGGGGGTGTCCTTGGGGCCCAGGTAGGGTACCTCCCGCCCGAAGAACTCCAGCTCCAGGGTAGGGGGGGCGTAGGCGCTCAGGTGGCGGATGGCCTCCTCCGGGGGGAGCCTTGGGGGTAGGCGCAGGTCAAAGAACATCTCCGCCACCTGCTTGAGCTCGGCAGGGTGGACCTTGAAGTCCCGCAGGGTGTACTGCACCTGGTCAAAGGGACGCTGGCCCACGTTCATGGCCTCCGCCCAGGCCTTGATGGCCACAAAGTAGCTGACGAGTTCCTCGGCGGCGTTGGGCTCGTGGTGGGCGGAGTGGAAGTTGTCCTTCTCCCGCCGCACCTTCACCAGGAGCCGGCCCTTGTAGCCCAGGGTGATCCCTTCCCACCCGGAGGGCTCTCCGATGATGGCGTAATCCGGCTTTAGGCGAGGGGCGACGAAGCGGGCGCCCTTGGAGCTTGGGGCCTCCTCCTCCGTGGCCCCCACCAGGTGCACGGTGAGCCGCTCCTTGGCCACCTCCGAAAGCCCGGCGGCGGCGAAGATCATGGCCACGAAGGGCCCCTTGGCGTCCACCGCCCCCCGGCCAAAGAGCCGATCCCCCTCCAGGCGCACGGGCACGATCCCGGGCACGGTGTCGATGTGCCCCAGGAGGACCACCTGGAGGGGACCTTCCCCCACCTGGCCCCGGGCGTTGTCCGCCTCGTCCACAAACCCCCTTAACCCGAGCCTTTCCATCCCCTCCGCCAGGTACTCCGCCACCCGGCGCTCCTCCCCGGAAGGGGAGGGGATTTCCAAGGCTCCCTTGAGAAAGGCCACGGGGTCCAGGGCGCTCATGCTAGGAGAACCGCCTTCACCGCTTCCACCACCCGTTCTAGGTCCTCCTTTTCGATGACCAAAGGCGGCAGGAAGCGGATCACCGTGGGCCCCGCCTGCAGGGTGAGGATGCGGTGCTCCTTCTCCAGGCGCTCGATGTAGGGGGCCACCTTTTCCTTGAGCTCGAGCCCCACCATGAGGCCCATTCCCCGCACCTCCCGGATCTTGGGGGAGGGGATTTCCCTGAGCCGCTCCATGAACCAGGGCCCAAGCTCCGCCGCCCGCTCCCAAAGCCGCGTGCGCTCCAGGTAGCGGAGGGCGGCCACCCCGGCGGCCATGGCCAGGGGATTGCCGCCGAAGGTGGTGCCGTGCCCGCCCTTGGGCATGCTCTTCGCCACCTCCTCCCGCATCACCGCCACCCCCAAGGGCACCCCGCCCCCAATGGCCTTGGCCAAGGTGAGGATATCGGGCACCACCCCGTAGTGCTCAAAGGCGAAGCGCTTCCCCGTGCGGCCCATGCCGGTCTGGATCTCGTCCAGGATGAGAAGGGCGCCCTGTTCCCGCGTCACCTCCCGCGCCGCCTGTAGGAATTCCGGCGTGGCGGGGCGCACCCCCCCTTCCCCCTGCACGGGCTCCAGGATCACCGCCGCCGTTTCCTCGTCCACCGCCTGCCTTAGCGCCTCCACATCGTTATAGGGGATGAAGGCCACGGGCTCCACCAGGGGCAAAAAGGGCTCGCGGTACTTGGGCTCCCACGTGACGGAGAGGCTGCCCATGGTCCGGCCGGAAAACCCCCGCATGGCGGCCACGAACTTCTTCCGGCCGGTGTGGGCCCGGGCGAACTTGAGGGCCGCCTCGTTGGCCTCGGTGCCCGAGTTCACCGGGAAGACCCGGTTGAGCTCGGGGGGCAGGAGGGAAACCAGGGTGCGGTAGAACTCCCCCCGCATGGGGGTGGGGAGGGTCTGGGGCATGGCCATGAGGGTTTCCGCCTGCCGCTTCACCGCCTCCACCACCTCGGGGTTGCTGTGGCCAAGGTTGGCCACCCCGTAGCCGCCCACGCAGTCAATGTACTCGTTGCCCTCGGCGTCCCACACCCGGGCCCCTTGGCCGCGGACGAGGAGGAGGGCGTGCTTGGTGTAGACCCCGGTGTCCAGGGTGAGCTCCGCCTGCAAAAGCGCCTGCCAGTTCTCCTTCACCATACGCACCCCCGCAAAGAAAAACCCCCGGGACGGGCCCGGGAAGCCAGGCTTCCCAGGCCGGTTTAGGTTTTGCCCCGGACGGCCATCTCCCCTTCAGGGTAGGAGGCCCGCCCCCCGGTGTCAACGGGATAGACTGGGGGCGTGCTGGCCTACGTGGGCCTGGGTTCCAACCTGGGGGATCGGGCCGCCTACCTCTTGGCTGCCTCCTCCTTGCTTTCCCGGCTTCCCAAGACCCATCTCCGCCGCCTCTCTCCCGTGTACGAGACCGCGCCCCTTGGCCCGCCCCAACCTCCCTACCTCAACCTGGTGGCGGAGGTGGAAACGGGCTTGGGCCCGAGGGAACTCCTCGAGGCCCTCTTGCAGGTGGAAAAGGCCTTGGGCCGGGAGCGGAAGGAGCGCTGGGGCCCTAGGACCATCGATCTGGACCTCCTCCTCTACGGGGACCAGGTCCTGGAGGAGGAGGGGCTTCAGGTGCCCCACCCCAGGCTCCACGAGCGGGCCTTCGTGCTGGTGCCCCTTTTGGACCTCCTCCCCGAGGGGCGGCACCCCGTCTTGGGCCTAGGTTTCGCCGAGCTCTTGGCCGCCTTGGACGCCACCGGGGTTTCGCCCCTTGTGCTATAGTGGGGGCATCGCGGGCAGGACCGCGCGAGGAGAAGGAAAGTGGAGATAGAAGCGGGAAGCATCGTGGAAGGCCGCGTGGTGCGGGTGACGGATTTTGGCGCCTTTGTGGAACTCCCGGGCGGGGAGCAGGGGCTGGTGCACATCTCCCAGATTGCCCACGAGTTCGTGAAGAACGTCCGGGACTTCCTCAACGAGGGGGACATCGTCCAGGTGATGGTGAAGGGCCGGGATGCCAAGGGCAGGCTGGACCTTTCCATCAAGGACCTCACCCCGGCCCCCGAGGGGGCGCCTCCACCTCGGCCCAGGCGGCTCCCCAAGCAGTCCCCGGAGTTCGAGAACAAGCTCAAGAGCTTCCTCCGGGGCACCGGGGGGTTTGGCGGCGGCAAGGGCAAGAAGGGCGGCCGCAAGAAGCGTTAGCGCCCAAAAGGGGTCCCCGGGGGGTTTATCCCTCCGGGGCTTTGCCGTAGAGTAGGGGGGTATGGCGAAGCCCCTGGAGGTTACCGACCAGAACTTTGATGAGCTCTTGGGCGGCCACCCCTTGGTCCTGGTGGACTTTTGGGCCGAGTGGTGCGCTCCTTGCCGCATGATCGCTCCCATCCTCGAGGAACTGGCCCAGGAGTACGAGGGCAAGCTTGTGGTGGCCAAGCTGGACGTGGACGAGAACCCCAAGACTGCCATGCGCTTTCGCGTGATGAGCATCCCCACGGTGATCCTCTTTAAAAACGGCCAACCCGTGGAGGTCCTGGTGGGGGCGCAGCCCAAGCGCAACTTCCAGGCCAAGATCGAAAAACACCTGCCGCAGGCATGAGGATCGCCCTGGACGCCATGGGGGGGGACCGGGCCCCCGAGGTCACGGTCCAGGGAGCTCTCCTGGCGGCCCAGGAGGGGGTGGAGGTCCTGTTGGTGGGGGAGGAGGGGCGGCTTGAGGCGGCCTTGGCCCGTTTTGGGGGCAGGCTTCCCATCCACCCCGCCCCCGACTGGATCCGTATGGAGGAGCACGCCACCGAGGTGCGCAAGCGCCGGGAAAGCTCCATCTGGGTCGCCCTGGAGCTTTTGAAGAAGGGCGAGGTGGCGGCGGTGGTTTCCATGGGGCACACCGGGGCCACCATGGCCGCCGCCCTTTTCGTTTTGGGCCGGGTGCGGGGGGTGGAGCGGCCCGCCTTGCTCGTGGAGTTCCCGAGCCTAAAGGGGCGCACCTTTCTCCTGGACGGGGGGGCCAACGCCGACTGCCGCCCCTCCTTCCTGGTGCAGTTTGCCGCCATGGGCCTGGCCTACGCCGAGGCCAGCGGGGTGGCGCACCCCCGGGTGGGCCTCCTCTCCATCGGGGAGGAGGAGGGGAAGGGAAACGCCTTGGTCCTCGAGGCCTATCCCCTTTTGCGGGCGGCCTTGGGGGAGCGCTTTTTCGGCAACGTGGAGGGGCGGGACATCTTCTATGGCACCGCAGAGGTGGTGGTCACGGACGGTTTCACCGGGAACGTGGCCCTGAAGCTGGCGGAGGGGGAGGCCAAGGTCCTCTTCACCTGGATCAAGGAGGCCTTCGCCGCAAGCCCTTGGGCCAGGCTGGGCGCCCTTTTGGCCCGGGGCGCCTTGCGCCGGGTAAAGGCGCGGGTGGACCCTTCCCAGTACGGGGCCATGCCCCTTCTGGGGGTGGAGGGGGCGGTCTTCATCGGCCACGGCTCGGCGGACGCCCTGGCGGTGAAAAACGCCCTGCTTCGGGCCAAGGCCTTGGTGGAGGCGGGGCTACTGGCGCGGGTGCGGGAGGCCCTGGCCGCCCTACACGTCTAGGATTACCCGGGCCCGCCACCTCCCCCCTTCCTGGCCCACAAGGAGGCCGTGGAAGGTGGCGCTTTTCACCTCCCCCTGGAAGCCGAAGGCCTCCTGGAAGGGCTCGCCTTGGAGGTGGGCTTCCAGGCGGTAGCCCCCCTCCTCTTCCCCAATGCGCACCCTGGCCCTGCCCGGCACGAAGCCCTTGGTCTGGATCAGGTAGATGAGCTCGTTCAGGTAGCGCACCAAGAGGGTGTCCAGGTCCTCAGCCCAAAGGGTGAGGCGCCGCCGCCTCTTTCCCCCTTCCGGGGGGTTTTGGAACATCACCGCCAGGAGGCCCTTTAGGGCGGCCTGGAAGAGGCCCTCGAGGCTTTCCGCCTCCACCTCGAAGCCGATGTCGGCGGTGTGGTCCAATAGCCTCACCACCATGGCCCCTCCACCACGCCCTCCCTCCCCACCACGTGGAAGGTCTCGGTCCAAAGCCTTTCTGGGTAGCGCTCCAGGAAGGCCAGGACCGAAAGGGCCTGGGTCTTGTGCTGGGCGAGGGCCTTGAGCTTTTCCTTGAGGGCCCACTCGGGCAGGCGCAGACGGTGGGTTACGGGGTAGGGCCCCTCTGGGCGCACCATGTAGACCACCTGGGCCAGGCCCTCCGCCGCCCCTTGGGCGTAGCGGCTTGCCGCCACGTGATCGGGGTGGCCGTTCAGGCCGTTCGGGGGGAAGGTCACCACATAGCGGGGCCTTAGGGCAAGGAGGCGCTCCCGGATGGCCGCTTCCGCCTCGGGGTGGTCCAGAAGGCCTTCCCCTGTGGCCTTCCCCCTTTCCCCCCCTTCCGCCTCCTGGGGGAGGCCGTTGGGGAAGGAGAGGACCTCGAGGAAGTCCACCCGCAGGATCTCCGCCGCCCGCCGGAGCTCTTCCGTGCGCACCCTTCCCAGCTCTTCCGGCGGGCAGAGGCCCAGGGTCCTTCCCGCCTCTCCTTGGGTCAGGGTGAGGATGCCCGTCCTGAGGCCTCTAGCCTTGGCCAGAAGAAGCGCTCCCCCGGCCCCGAAGCCCTCGTCGTCGGGGTGGGGGACCACCACCAAAAGGTCCAGCATCAGGGCATGGGGTGGGCGAGGGCGAAAGCGCGCACCTCCTCCCGAAGGCCTTCCGAGGGGCCTTCCGTGAGGGCCCGGTCGATGAGGTCCGCCACCCGGGCCATCTCCTCCGGGGTGAAGCCCCGGGTGGTGAGGGCGGGGGTGCCCAGGCGGATGCCGGAGGTGATGCGGGGGGGCTTGGGGTCAAAGGGGATGGCGTTCTTGTTCACGGTGATGCCCACGGCGTCCAGGCGCTCCTCCGCCTCCTTGCCCGTGAGGCCCTTGGGGCGGAGGTCCACCAGGAGGAGGTGGTTGTCGGTGCCCCCGGTGACGATGCGGTAGCCCCGCTCGGCCAGTTCCTGGGCCAAGCGCTTGGCGTTTTCCACCACCAGGCGGCTGTACTCCTGGAACCCAGGCTGGAGGGCTTCGAAGAAGGCCACGGCCTTCCCGGCGATCACGTGCTCTAAGGGGCCTCCTTGGATGCCGGGGAAGATGAGCTTGTCTATCTTCTTGCCCAGCTCGGGGTCCTGGGAGAGGATGAGGCCGCCTCGAGGGCCCCGGAGGGTCTTGTGGGTGGTGCTGGTCACCACATGGGCGTGGGGGACGGGGTTGGGGTGGAGCCCCGCCGCCACGAGGCCGGCGAAGTGGGCCATGTCCACCACCAGGTAGGCCCCCACCTCCTCGGCGATTTCCCGGAAGGCCCTAAAGTCCCAAAAGCGGGGGTAGGCGCTGGCCCCGGCCACGATGACCTTGGGGCGGTGCTCCCGGGCGAGCCTACGCACCTCCTCCAGGTCTATGAGCTCGGTGTCGGGCCGCACCCCGTAGGAAACCACCTTGTAAAGCTTCCCGGAGAAGTTGACCTTGGCCCCGTGGGTCAGGTGCCCCCCGGCGGCCAGGTCCATGCCCATGAGGGTGTCCCCGGGCTCCATGAGGGCCAGGTAGACCGCCATGTTGGCCTGGGAGCCGGAGTGGGGCTGGACGTTGGCCCAGGCGGCCCCGAAGAGGGCTTTGGCCCGCTCTATGGCCAAGGACTCCACTTGGTCGATGACCTCGCACCCCCCGTAGTACCGGGCTCCCGGGTAGCCCTCGGCGTACTTGTTGGTGAGGACGCTCCCCACCGCCTCCCGCACCTGCCGAGAGACGAAGTTCTCGCTGGCGATGAGCTCTAGCCCCTCCCGCTGCCTTTTCTCCTCCAAGGCAATGAGCTGGAAGATGGCCTCGTCGCGGACGCTGGCGCTTACCATAGGGCGATTATAGGTCCTTAGGGGCTGCTAAGCTAAGGCCATGAAAGGGAACGCCTTCACCATCTTGAAATGGGGGGCCCTTCTGGCCCTTGCCGTTTTGCTCCTCGCCATCCTCCTCATCAACTTCACCACAAGCCGCGACCTGCCCGAGCTGGTGCGGGTGCAGGTGGAGCGCTACGCCGTGTGTAGCTACTGGTTTTTCGGCTGGCACCTGGCCTCCACCGGGGCCTTCGCCTTCGCCTTCTTGGCCTTGGGATTTTTCCTTGGGCTCGCCCTTGGCCTTTACCTGAGGCGGTATGCGCCTAGAGGAGGCTAAGGCGGCCAAGGTTCGGGTGCGGGACCTCCTCCTGAGGGGCCTCGAGGCCCTCTCCCGCACCCCCGTGGACCCCGCTCCCTTGCGCCAGGCCCTTTTAGACTTGGAGGGGCCCTTTCTCCTGGTGGTGGTGGGGGAGTTCAACAGCGGCAAGTCCAGCCTGGTGAACGCCCTCTTGGGCGAGGATCTCCTTCCCGAGGGCCCCACCCCCACCACGGACCGCATCCAGCTCCTGGCCTACGGGGAGGGGGAAGGGGAGGAGGCCGAGGGGTTCCTCCGCCTCCCAAGGCCCCATCCCCTCCTCAAGGACCTCGCCCTGGTGGACACCCCGGGGACCAACGCCCTTCTGGCCCATCACGAGGTCCTGACCCGCCGCTTCCTTCCCCGGGCCGATCTCATCCTCTTCGTCACCAGCGCCGACCGGCCCCTGACCCGCTCCGAGGGGGAGCTCCTGGCCCTTATCCGGGACTGGGGGAAAAAGGTGGTCCTGGTGGTGAACAAGGCGGACCTCCTCTCGGGGGCGGACCGGGAGGCGGTGGCCCGCTACGTGGGCCAGGGGGCGAGGGAGGTGTTGGGGGAGGAGGTTCCCCTCTTCCTCGTTTCCGCCCGGCTCGGCAAGGAGGGAAGGGACGAGGGGTTGGAGCGCCTGCGGGCGCACGTGGAGCGCACCCTTGCGGGGGAGGCCCTGCCCCTCAAGCTTTCGGCCGCCTTGGGGGTTTTCCGGCGCCTTTTGCGGGAGGGGGAGGAGGCCTTGGACCGGGAGCGGGAGGAGGTGGAGCGGGCCCTCGCCACCTGCGGGGCCCTGGAGGCCCTCCTGGCGCGGCATGCGGACCGGGTCAGGCGGGACTTCTCCGGGCAGGTGGCCCTGGTGGAGCGGGTCTTCCGGGAGGTGGAGGAGCGGGGGTACCGCTTTCTGGAGGAGACCGTGCGCCTGGGCCGCCTCCCCGACCTCCTGAACGCCAAGGCCTTCCGGGAAAGCTTCCTCAGGGAGGTGGTCCAGGACGCCGGGGCGCGGCTGGAGCGGGCGGTGGGGGAGGCCCTGCGCTGGCTCGCCCGCCGAGAGGAGGAGCTCCTCCTGGACGCCCTTACCCTCCTAAAGGAGGCCCGTCCCGTCCCCAAGGGGGAGGAGCCCCTTTACGCCTCCTTGGAGGAGGCCCTCGCCCGGTTCCGCCCCGAGGCGGAGGCGGAAAGGCTTTCCGGCCTGGCCCAGGAGGCGGTGGTGCGCGCCCTGGCGGGGGGTGTAGGGGGGCTGGGCCTGGGAGCGGCCTTGGCCCTTGCCCTGAAGGGGCTGGTGGCGGACCTCACCGGGCTTTTGGCGGGGTTTTTCGTGGCCTTCCTCGCCCTTTCCGTGCTCCCCCGGCGAAAGGAGCGGGCGAAGCGCCTCCTTTCCCAGGGCTTGGCGGAGGCGTACGCCGCGGTGCGCAAGGGCTTAGAGGAGGCTCTGGAGGAGGGGCTTTCCCGCCAGCGGGAGAGGTTTGAGGGGCTTTACCGGGATCGCTGCGAGGCCCTGCGGGCACGCCTCGGGGACCTCGAGGCGAGGAGGGGGGCCCTTCGGGCCCTGGCGGAGGAGGCCCGTGTGGCTTGAGGCCACCACCCACCCCGGCCTCGAGGATCTCCTCCTGGAGGAGCTTTCCCGCCTGTACCCGGGGAGGGAGGCGGAGGTGGATCCGCGGAAGGGCCGGGTGCGGGTGCGCCTCCCCGAAGGGGTGGGGGAGGAGGCCTTCCGGCTCCACCTCGCCCACCACCTGGTCCTTTTCCGCGCCCGGCTTGCCCTACCCCCCAGGACCCCCTGGGGGCCTTGGAGCGGGCGGCTTGGGCTTTGGAGCTCCCCGAGCTCCAGGGAGCCCAAAGCTTCCGGGTGGAGGCCCGCAGGGAGGGGGATCACCCCTTCCAAAGCCCCGAGGTGGAGCGCCGCCTGGGAGCCCCCCTCCGGGCCCGGTACGGGGTGGCGGTGGACCTCGAGGCGCCCCAGGTGCGGGTGCGGGTGGACGTGCGGGGAGGGGAGGCCCTTCTTGGGGTCCAGCTCACCGCCAGGCCCCTTTCCCGCCGCTTTCCCAAGGCGAGCCCCAGGGGAAGCCTCTCCCCTGTGCTGGCCCAGGCCCTCCTGCGCCTGGGAGGGGCCCGCCCGGGCGCGCGGGTGCTGGACCCCTTCACGGGCTCGGGGACCATCGCCCTCGAGGCCGCGGACACCCTGGGCCGGGAAAGCCCCGTCTATGCGGGGGACCTGGACGAGGGGCGCTTGGTGCTAGCCCGGGAGGCGGCCTTGGCCTCCGGTCTCCCGTGGATTGAGTTCAGGAGGGCGGATACCCGCCGCCTTCCTCACTTCTTCCCCCAGGTGAACCTCATCCTGGCCAACCCTCCCCACGGCCTGCGGCTGGGGCGGAGGTCGGCCCTTCTCGGCCTCTACCGGGACTTTCTGGAAGAGGCCAAGGCCCTCCTGCCCCCTGGGGGAAGGCTCGTCCTCCTCACCCTTCGCCCCGCCCTCCTCCGGAGGGTCCTCCCCCCCGGCTTGGCCCTCCGCCACGCCCGGGTGGTGGAGCAGGGGGGTGTGTATCCCCGGTTCCTCGTGCTAGAGAAGCTCTAGGGCGAGCTTCTCCCCCTCCTCGGGGACGCCTGCGGGGTAGCGGCCGTTGAAGCAGGCCAGGCACACGGGCCCCCCGATGGCCCGCTTGACCCCTTCCTCCGAGAGGAAGGCCAAGGAATCGGCCCCGATGTAGGCGCGGATCTCCTCCAGGCTCTTCTGGGCGGCGATGAGCTCCTTGCGGGCGGCGGTGTCGATGCCGTAGTAGCAGGGGAAGCGGATGGGAGGGCTGGAGACGCGGAAGTGTACCTCCTTCGCCCCCGCCTCCTTCAAGAGGGCCACGATGTGGCGGCTGGTGGTGCCCCGCACGATGGAGTCGTCGATGAGGACCACCCGCTTGCCCCTCACCGCCGAGGTGGGGGAGAGCTTGAGGCGGGTCTTCAGGTCGCGAAGCTCCTGGGTGGGCTGGATGAAGGTGCGGCCGGCGTAGGGGTTCTTGTAGAGGCCGTACTCCAGGGGGAGGCCGCTGGCCCGGGCGTAGCCGATGGCGGCCCCTATGCCGGAGTCGGGCACGGGCACCACGATGTCCGCCTCCGCCGGGGCCTCCCGGAAAAGCTCCTCCCCCATCCGCACCCGGGCGGCGTAGGCCTCGGTGCCGTCCAGGAGGCTATCGGGCCGGGCGAAGTAGATCCACTCAAAGGCGCAGGGGGCGGGGTTGGGGGGGAGGACCTGGTGGCTTTGGAGCTCCCCGTCCTCCACCCAGACCACCTCCCCAGGCCGCACGTCCCGGAGGTAAACCGCCCCCAGAAGGGCCAGGGCCGGCGGCTCGGAGGCGAAGGCGTAGCCCCAAGGGGCCCGCCCGATGACCAGGGGCCGCACCCCGTGGGGGTCGCGGAGGGCGAGGAGGGTCTTGCGGTCCATGAGGAGGATGGAATACCCCCCTTCCAGGCGCTTCATGGCCTCGAGGGCGGCCTCGATGAGGGGAAGGTGGGCGAGGCGGGCCAGGAGGAGGAGCATGACCTCGGTGTCCGAGGTGCTCTGGAAGGTGGCCCCCTCTAGGAGGAGGCGGTCGCGCAGGGGCTTGGCGTTGGTGAAGTTGCCGTTGTGGGCGATGGCCAGGACCCCGTGGGCGGTGCGGGCGGTGAGGGGTTGGGCGTTGAAGCGGAGGTTGGAGCCCGTGGTGGAGTAGCGGGTGTGGGCCAGGCCCAGACGGGCCTCGGGCAGGCGGAGCTTGGCCAGGCGCTCCTCGGTGAAGACCTGGTTCACCAGGCCCAGGTCCTTTTCCACCAGGAACTCCTTGCCGTCGCTCACGGCGATGCCTGCCGCCTCCTGGCCCCTATGCTGCAGGGCGAGAAGCCCCAGGTGGAGCAACCCCGCCACGTCCAAGGGGCTTTCGCTCCAAAGGCCTAGGACGCCGCACTCCTCCCTCGGCTTATCCATCCAGGACCTCCCGCAAGGGGCGTTGCCAGATGGCCTTAAGCTCGGCCACCTCCCACTCTAGCACCCCCTTGGGGGTGAGGACCGTGAGGGTCTTCCCCCCCGTCTCCCCCAGGATGCGGTAGGGGAGACCCTGGGCCTCGAGGCGGGCGGTGGCCTCCTTCAGGTGGTCCTTGGCCACGGTGAAGAGGATGCGGCTCGGGGCCTCGCCGAAGAGGGCTTCCAGGCCTGCCTCCCGCACCTCCACCGTGGCCCCGAGGCCGTAGGGGAAGGTCATCTCCGCCAGGGCCACCAAAAGCCCTCCCTCCGCCAGGTCGTGGGCGGTCCGCACCAGGCCCAGGCCGATGAGCTGGCGGATGACCTCCTGCACCGCGCTCTCCCGCTCCAGGTCCAAGGCGGGGGGGTGGCCGGCCTCGAGGCCGGTGAGGAGGTAAAGGACTTCGCTTCCCCCAAGCTCCCCCCGCTCCTCCCCCAGGAGAACCACCACCTCCCCGGGCCGCCGAAAGCCCATCTCCGCCCGGCGCCTGATGTCCAAGACCCCCACCACCCCCACCATGGCTGTGGGGGGGATGCGGCGGCCCCCTGCCTCGTTGTAGAGGGAAACGTTGCCGCTCACCACGGGCACGCCCAAGGCGGCGCTGGCCTCCTTCAGGCCCTCGATGGTTTCCTTGAGCTCGTAATAGCCCTCGGGGGTTTCCGGGCTTCCCAGGTTGAGGCCATCGGTGTAGGCGAGGGGTTTCGCCCCCACCACGGACACGTTGCGGCAGGCCTCCGCCAGGGCGTGCATGGCCCCCAGGCGGGGGTGGAGGCGGCTATAGCGGGGGTTTTGGTCCACCTTGGCGGCGATGCCGAGGCTGGTCCCCTTGAGCCAGAGGATGGCGGCATCCCCCTTTCCCGGCACCAAGGCGGTGCGGGTGCCCACCTGGTGGTCGTAGCGCTCGTAGACGGCTTCCCGGCTTGCCAGGTTGGGGGAGGCGAGGAGCCTCTCCAGGACCTCCTTGGCCTCCGCCTGCAGGGGGGGAAGGGGGGTTTCCCGGAGGCGTTTCACCTCGGGGTCCTCCTGGGCCAGGCGCACGTAGCTGGGGGCCTCCGCCAGGGCCTCCGTGGGCACCTCCGCCACCACCTCCCCCCGGAAGAGGACCCTGAAGACCCGTTCCGGGATGGTCCGGGCCACGGCCACGCAGTCCAGGCCCCACCGGCGAAAGACCTCCTCTAGCTCCTTTTCCTTCCCTGGCCGGGGCACCAGGACCATGCGCTCTTGGCTTTCCGAGAGGAGGAGCTCCTCGGGGGCCATGCCCGCCTCCCGGGTGGGGACCAGGTCCAGGTTGAGCTCCACCCCGAGGCCCGACTTGTGGGCGAGCTCGGCCAGGCTGGAGGTGAGCCCCGCCGCCCCCATGTCCTGCACCCCTTCCACCAGGTCCTTCTCTATGGCCTCGAGGGTGGCCTCCATGAGGAGCTTCCCCAAAAAGGGGTCCCCCACCTGCACCGCCGGGCGGTCCTCCTCCTTCTCCTCCCTTAGCTCCCGGCTGGCGAAGGCCGCCCCCCCGATGCCGTCCCGGCCCGTCTTGGCCCCGGCGTAGTAGATGGGGCGGCCCAAGGAGGCGCGGCTTTTCCGCAGGTGCTCTTCCCGTAAAAGCCCCAAGCACATGGCGTTCACCAAGGGGTTTTCCCGGTAGCCCTCGTGGAAGTAGAGGTCCCCGCCCACGGTGGGCACGCCGATGGCGTTCCCGTAAAAGGCGATGCCGGAAACCACCCCCTTGAAGAGGTAGCGGCTTCGGCCCTCGGGAGGGCCGAAGCGCAGGGAGTCCAGGAGGGCGATGGGGCGGGCCCCCATGCTCAGGATGTCCCTAAGGATCCCCCCCACCCCCGTGGCCGCCCCTTGGAAGGGCTCCACGGCGGAGGGGTGGTTATGGCTTTCGATCTTGAAGGCCACCGCCCACCCTTCCCCCAGGCGCACCACCCCGGCGTTTTCCCCCGGGCCCTGCAGAACCGCTTCCCCCTCCTTGGGGAGCTCCTTGAGGAGGGGGCGGGAGTTCTTGTAGGCGCAGTGCTCGCTCCACATCACCTTGAAGAGGAGGAGCTCCACCCGGTTGGGCTCCCGCCCAAGCCGCCTTTGGATCTCCCGGTACTCCCCATCCGGGATGCCCAACTCCTTGGCCAAGGCTTCCATCACTCTAGGAGGGGGAGGAGCTCGCGGTGGTCCTTCACCTTGGCCGTGGGCTTCACCTCCCCGTTCACCTCCCTCAGGCCCACGTACTGCACCGCCCAAGGATAGCCGGCGCCGAAGGCCCCCTTGATGTCCGTGTGGGGCAGGTCCCCCACGTGGAGGGCCTCCTCGGGGGCCACCCCTAGGGCCTCGAGGGCCACGTGGAAGGCCTCGGCCTTGGGCTTGACGAAGCCGGTTTCGTCGGAGAAGCTATAGGCCTGGAAAACGTCCAAGCCTTGCCTGCGCAGGTGCTCCCGGAGGAGGCGGCCCGGGGTCATGCCCGTGTCGGAAACAAGGGCCAAGGGGTACTTCCCGGCAAGCGCCTTGAGGACCTCCACCCCAGGCAGGGGCTTGAGGTCGGCGAGGAGGGAGGTTTCCTCCAGCTTTCGTGCGGTGAGGGCGATGAGCCCGGGGTCGTGGGGGGCTCCAAGAAGGGCGAAGATGCGGCCCACCCGCTCGTACACGGACATGTGCTCCCCCGCCTTCCAGGCCTCCTCAAAGGCCAAGGCCGCCTGCCGGTAGGCCTCCCGCACCTCGCTCTCCTCCGCAGGGTGGCCCGCCTCGGACAGCGCATCCAGGAGGATCTCGTACCGGGCAGGCATGACCTTTTCCAAAAACGCCTCCCCCTCGGTGAAGAGGGTGCCCCAGAAGTCAAAGGTGATGGCCTTGGGTTTCATGATCTAACCTCCTGTGGAACCTCCAAAAGCCCCAAGAAGAGGGGAAGCCCGTCCTCCCCTCCCAGAACGGGGTCCACGGCCCGCTCGGGGTGGGGCATCATGCCGAGGACGTTGCCCTTCTCGTTCACGATGCCGGCGATGTCGTTCAGGCTCCCGTTGGGGTTAAAGTCCTTCTCCCCCGCCAGGGGGGCGTAGCGGAAGACCACCTGGCCTTCCCCTTCCAGCCGCCTTAGGGTTTCGGGGTCGGCGTAGTAACGCCCCTCGGCGTGGGCGATGGGCAGGCGGAGAACCTGGCCCCTTTGGTAAAGCCGGGTGAAGGGGAGGTCGGTCCGTTCCACCCGCACCCCCACCTCCTTGCAGGTGAAGTGGAGGTTGAGGTTGGCGAGGAGGGCCCCGGGGAGGATCCCCGCCTCCGTGAGGACCTGGAAGCCGTTGCAGACCCCGATGACGAAGCGCCCTTCCCGGGCGAAGCGGCGCACCGCCTCCATCACTGGGCTCTTGGCGGCGAGGGCCCCGGCCCTCAGGTAGTCCCCGTAGCTGAACCCCCCCGGGAGGAAGACCCCGTCAAAGCCTTTGAGGTCCCGCTCCGTGTGCCAGACGAACTCCGCCCGTATGCCCGCCTTCGTGAAGGCAAAACGGGCGTCTTCATCGCAGTTGGAGCCGGGGAAGCGAACGATGGCCCACCTCATAGCTCTTTTAGGGCCTCCAGGGTGTAGACCTCCATCACCGGGTTGGCCAGGAGGCTTCCCAAGGCCTTGGCCTTTTCCTCGGCCTGGAGGAAGTTTTCCGCGGAGAAGACGATTTCCAAAACCTTTCCCACCCGCACGGACTCCACGGGGTGGCCGAGGTCCCTCAAGACCCCTTCCACCGCCCGGCCCTGAGGGTCCAGGATGCCGTCTTTGAGCTCGATGAGGAGCGTGGCTTGGTATCTGGGCATCTAGCCTCCCAAAACCCGCCTCAGGACCTCCCGGTAGGCCTCTTCCACGCCCCCAAGGTCCTTGCGGAAGCGGTCCTTGTCCATGGGTTCGCCCGTGGCCATATCCCAAAGGCGCATGGTGTCGGGGCTGATCTCGTCGGCAAGGAGGATTTCCCCGTCTTTTTCCCCGAACTCCAGCTTGAAGTCCACCAGTTCCAGGCCCCTTTGCGCAAAGAAGTCCTTCAGGATCTCCCCCACCCGCAAGGTGGTGGCCTTGATTTCCCGTAGCGCCTCCGGCGTGGCCAAACCTAGGGCCAGGATGGCCTCCTCGCAGATGAGGGGGTCTCCCAGGGCGTCGTCCTTCAGGGAGAACTCCACCAAGGGCGCTTGGAGGGGCGTCCCCTCCTCGAGGCCATAGCGCTTGGCGAAGCTCCCCGCCGCCTTGAAGCGGAGGATCACCTCCAAGGGGAGGATCCTCACCCGCTTCACCCGCATCTCCCGCTCGGAGATTTCCTCCAGGAAGTGGGTCTTGACGCCCTTTGCCTCCAGGAGGCGGAAAAGGGCGGCGGAAACCCTGTTGTTCACCACCCCTTTGCCGGGGATGACCCCTCGCTTTTGAGCGTTGAAGGCGGTGGCCTCGTCCTTGAAGTAGACCCTTAGGGTGTCCTTCCCTTCCGGGTAGAGGATCTTGGCCTTGCCCTCGTAAAGCTTCTCCATGCCCCTCCTTGTGGCCAAGCGGCCCTTTCCCTCATTCTAAAGCCCAAAGCGGGCGTAGATGGCGTCCACGTGGCGGAGGAAGGCCTTGGGGTCAAAGAGCGCCCTTAGCCTCTCCCCTTTGATGGGGTTTTCCGGGTCGGCCTCCAGGAGCTCCAGGAAGCTTCGCCCCTCCTCCCAACACCTGAGGGCGTTCCGCTGCACCAGGGCGTAGGCCTGGTCCCGGGGCAGGCCCTCGGCGATGAGGGCGTTGAGGACCTGCTGGGAGTAGACGAGGCCCCGGGTGAGGTCCAGGTTCCGCTTCAGGTTTTCCTCAAAGACCTTTAGGCCCTCCAGGATGTTCCTAAGCCGCCTCAGGGCGTAGTGGAGGGCGGTGGTGGCGTCGGGGAGGATGATGCGCTCCACCGAGGAGTGGGAGATGTCCCGCTCGTGCCAGAGGGCGATGTTCTCCAGGGCGGGCCCGAGGTAGCCCCGGAGGAGCCGGGCCATTCCCGTGAGGTTTTCCAGGCCCACGGGGTTTTTCTTGTGGGGCATGGAGGAGCTTCCCGTCTGGCCCTCGCGGAAGGGCTCTTGCGCCTCCAGGACCTCCGTGCGCTGCAGGTGCCTGAGCTCCACCGCCACCCGTTCCACGTTTCCCCCCAGGATGGCCAAGGCGGCCAGGACCTCCGCGTGCCGGTCTCGAGGGACCACCTGGGTGGAGACGGGCTCCACCTTGAGGCCAAGCCGGCGCGCCACGTGGGCCTCCACCTCGGGGGGGACGTGGGCGTAGTTGCCCACGGAGCCGGAGAGCATGGCCACGCCGATGGTTTCCTTGGCCTTTAGGAGCCTTTCCTCGTCCCTTAGGAAGGCGGCGTAGAAGGAGAGGAAGCGGAGGCCGAAGCTGGTGGGCTCGGCGTGAACCCCGTGGGTGCGGGCGATGGCGGGGGTGTGCTTGTAACGGAGGGCGAGGCCCTTTAGCGCCTCCTCCACCCCTTTACGCTCCTCTCGAATGAGGTCCAAGGCCTGCACCAGGAGGGCGTTTTGCGCCGTATCCACGATGTCCGAGCTGGTGAGGCCCAGGTGGAGGTAGCGCCCCACCTCCTCGTCCCCGGTCCACTCCACCAGGGCCCGGGTGAAGGCCACCAGGTCGTGGCGGGTGGTTTCCTCTATCTCCGCCACCCGCCGGGCGAAGGCTTCGGTGAGGGGCTTCTCCGCAAGGGTTTTGAGGAGCTGGGCGGCAAGGCCCCTTGGCACTTGGCCCAGGGCCTCCCAGGCCTCGAGGGCGTAGGCCTCCACCAAGGCCCACATGCGGTAGCGGCTTTCCTCGGACCAAAGGGCCGCCATCTCCGGGGTCTGGTAGCGGGGGACCATGCCTAAAGGCTACCGGCTAGGTATCGTCTCCCGCTACCCCAGGGTCTAGAGCTCAGCGTGGGGGTACTTGACACGTTCTCAGGGTCCTGGTAGTCTTTTCTTTGCGCTGCCTGGTGGGCGGCGGGGGATCTTGAAAGCTAGGGTGGAGGAATGGAATGTGAGGCCACGTTGAGGCGTGGTCTTGAGGGTCAAGATGCTAAGGGCCCACGGTGGATGCCTTGGCACCCGAGCCGATGAAGGACGCGGCTAC
>NZ_BSRG01000010.1 GCF_040363165.1 Thermus sp. LT1-2-5
GAGGAGGTTGCGGTCCCGGAGGTACCCGTGGAAGCGGGCTAGGTCCTCAATCCCCCCCGCGAAGTAGAACTCCCTCCCTCCCCGGTACCGCTCCCGGGTGTAGACGGCGAACTGGCGCATGAAACGGGTGAAGAGGCGGTAAGGGACGAAGCCCGTGGGCTCCAGGAGGTAACGGGCCTCCCAGGGCCGGTCAAAGGGGGTGGCGGTGGCGTAAAGGGTGAAGAGGGCCCGCCAGGCGGCCTCCACGTGGGCCTCGAGGTAGGCCACCCGCTCGGGGTCCTCCACGACGGCCTCTCCCGTCCAGAGGTCGGGGTAGGCGGCCCCGTTTTCCGTGATGTAAAGGGGCCAGGGCACCTCCCGGCCGAGGTGCTTCAAGAGGTGGTAAAGCCCCTCGGGGTAGACCTCCCACCCCATGGCCGTGACCGGCCCCTCCGGGGGAAGGTAGCGCACGGGCAAAGGCCCCGTCCCCGGGGCCACGCGGACGGGGGCGTAGTAGTTCACCCCTAGGAAGTCCAGGGGCCTTGCGACGAGCTCCAGGTCACGGGAGAGGTTGGGAGTGGGCGGGGGGTCTTGAAAGGGGCTTTCGGGATACCCCCTGCCCAGGATGGGGTCCAGGAAGTAGCGGTTGTGGTAGCGGTCAGCCACGTCCACCGCCTCGGGGTCCTCGCCGTACACCGGGGCGAAGTTGAGGACGATCCCCACCCGCTTCGCCCCCGCGGCCCTCAAGGCCTCCACGGCGAGGCCGTGCCCCAGGAGGAGGTGGTGGGCGGCGCGAAGGGCCGCCTCCAGGTTCCTGAGGCCGGGGGCGTGTTCCCCCGTCCAGTGCCCGAGGAAGGCCGAGCACCAGGGCTCGTTCAGGGTGGCGAAGAAGGGCACCCGGTCGGCGAGGGCCCGGGCCACCGCCTCGGCGTACTCGGCGAAGGCGAAGGCGGTCTCCCGGCTCCGCCAACCGCCCCGGTCCTCGAGGGCCTGGGGCAGGTCCCAGTGGTAGAGGGTGAGGAAGGGCGTGATCCCCGCCGCGAGAAGCCGGTCCACCAGGCGGTCGTGAAAGGCGAGGCCCTTGGGGTTGATCCGCCCCCGGCCCTCGGGGAGGATCCGAGGCCAGGCCACGGAGAAGCGATAGACCCCCACCCCAAGGGATTGCATAAGGGCAATGTCCTCCTCGTAGCGGTGGTAGTGGTCGCAGGCGGGCTCCCCTGTGCTTCCGCCCCAGATGGCCCCCGGGCGGCGGGCGAAGGTGTCCCAGATGGAAGGCCCCCGCCCGTCCTCCTGGGTGGCCCCCTCGATCTGGTAGGCGCTGGTGGCTACCCCCCACAGAAACTTTTCGGCGTTCTCGGCCATGCGCGTTCCTCCTCCCAACGCCTAGCCCTTCACCGACCCGGCGGTGAGGCCTTGGATGAGCTGGCGCTGCGCGAAGAAGAAGAGGACGAGGACGGGCAGCGTGGCCACCGTGGCGGCGGCCATGACCAGGTCGTAGCGGTTCTGGTAGTTGCCCACGAAGTTGCGGATGCCCACGGGAATGGTGGCGGTGGCCTCGGTGGTGAGGACCTGGGCGAAGAGGAGCTCGTCCCAGGCGGTGAGGAAGATGTAGACGGCCGTGGCCGCGAGGCCCGGGAGGGCCAGGGGCAGGATCACCCGGTGGAAGGCCTGGAAGGGCGTGGCCCCGTCCACCATGGCCGCCTCCTCCAGCTCCTTGGGAATGGAGGCGAAGAAGCCCCTGAGGACCCAGATGCTCAGGGGAACGAAGAAGGCGGTGTAGGTGAAGACAAGCCCCCCGTAGCTGCCCACGAGGCGCACCTCGAGGCCCAAAGCGGAGCGGACCCAGTTCTGCACGTAGATGTACATGATGTAGATGGGGATCAGGAAGAGGATTCCGGGGATCACCTGGGTCACGAGGACGCTTCCCCCAAAAAGCTCCGCTCCGGGGAAGCGGAACCGGGCGAGGGCGTACCCGGCGAAGGTGGCCACGGCCAGGGCGAAGGCCGTGGTCAGGGAGCAGACCAGGAAGGAGTTTTTCAAGTAGTGAAAGAAGGGCAGGACGCGCCAGATGTCCAGGTAGTTGCCCCACTGGGGCGCCTTGGGGAAAAGACTTCCCGTGGCCGCCTCCAGCTGGGTCATGAGGGAGGTGTTTGATCCGGCCCCCTGAGCTTAGCGCACCACCCGTATCCGCACGCCCGGGATCTGGCTCCAGGCCCGGTCTGTGGTGAGGATCTCCAAGCCCCGCACCTTCCCCGTGGCCAAGCAGGCCCGGTCCCCAAGGGAAAACCCCAAGGGGCGGGTCAAGGGATCCAGGGCACCCGCCTCGAGGGCTTCCTCCAAGGTGAAGGGCACCACCTCGAGGCCCATCGCCAGCAGTCTGGCCACAATCCGGTCCGCGTCTTTTCCTCTACCCTTGAGCTTGCCCACCACCTCGGCCAGGTTCACTGCGCTGATGGCCGCCCCCTCACGCAAGGCCTGGCGCACCACCTCGAAGCCGGACTCCCTTTGCAGGTAGGCGAGCAAGGCGGAAGCGTCCAGAAGTTTTTCCTCAGGCATCCCGCTCGGCCTCCAAGCGCCGTTCCCGCAAAAGCTCCTCGGTAAGGCTTTCCTTGATGTCGGAAAGCTCCTCCCAAAGCGCTTCCTCCACCCGTTCCCAAGGTTCCAGCACCAGGCGACCCTCCTCCACCAAGGCCACCAACCGGGTCCCCGGCCTAAGGCCCAAGGCCCGGCGCAAGGGGCTCGGGAGGAGCACCCTTCCCTGGGCATCAACCGTTAGTGTGGTGGAGTGGACCTTTTTCACCATATAAGCCATTCTACACCACGTTCACATCCCCCCGCACGTCTAGCCCTTCACCGGCCTCTCCTCCGGAGAAGGGTGTACAAGCTTTTTCGCGGCCCTGAGCTGAGGCTTTCCCCAGTTTGGGGTAGTATGGAAGCGCTTTTACAGGAGGGAATATGCGGCGAATCCTGGCGCTGGTAGCGGTCCTCGGCTGGGCCTTGGGGGTGCCGGTCACCTTCCGCTACACCCCGCCCCCGGGGTTGGAGGTGCGGACAGTGAGCCTCAGGGGCTCGTTCAACGGCTGGGGCGAGACCCCCATGAAGAAGGAGGACGGCTCCTGGACGATAACCTTGGATCTGGAACCAGGCGAGTACCAGTACAAGTTCTTTATCAACGGCCAGTGGCCCAAGGACATGTGCCACGACCCCACCTTCGGCACCCCAATGGTGGACCCCACGGCCGCAGGTTGTGTGGACGACGGCTTCGGCGGCCAGAACGCGGTGATCGTGGTCCAGGCCCCATTAGCCCCGGGCGGGCCGGTGGCCCTGGAGTTCGCCCATGACCCCAAGGAGGCCCGCTACCTCTCCCTGGCGGACGGAAAGCTTTCCCTTCGCTTTAGCGCCGCCGAAGGGGTGGTCGCCAAGGCCTAGCTGGAGGCGGGCGGGGAGCGGTTCCCCATGCACCGCCAGCTCTTTTTCCCGGGAACTGAGGTGTGGCGCGTGGCGGTGGCGCCTGGGATCGGGGCGTACCGCATCCGGGTCCAGACCCAAGACGGCCGGGAAGAGGTCTTTGGCCCCTTTACCCCCCCTGCGCACCCCTTTGCCGAGGTGCCCTGGGTAGGGGAAGGGGTGGGCTACCAGATCTTCCCGGAGCGCTTCTTCAACGGCGACCCCAGCAACGACGCCAAGGCCCTGGAGACCGATGAGTACCAGTTCAACCTGGTCTGGCAGCGCTCGGGAGAGATGGGACCCCACCTCTCGGGCTGGACCGACCCGCCCAGCGTGCACCACTGCTGCCACCAGTACTTCGGGGGCGACCTGGTGGGCGTCCTGGCCAAGCTTCCCCACCTCGAGGCCCTCGGGGTCAGCTTGATCTACTTCAACCCCCTCTTTGACTCGGGCTCGGCCCACGGTTACGACACCCACGACCACCTCGAGGTCTCGCCCAAGTTCGGCGACAAGACCCTCCTGAAGAAACTTTTGGAGGAGGCCCACCGCCGGGGAATGCGGGTCATCTTTGACTTCGTACCCAACCACACCGGCCTGGGCTTCTGGGCCTTCCAGGACGTGGTCCGGCGGGGGCCGGCTTCCCCCTACTGGAACTGGTACTTCATCAAGCGCTGGCCCTTCACGCCGGGGGACGGCCAGGCCTACGAGGGCTGGTGGGGCCTGGGGAACCTGCCGAAGCTCAACACCGCCAACCCGGGGGTCCGGCGCTACCTCCTAGAGGTCGCCAAGTACTGGCTGCGCTTCGGCTTTGACGGCGTGCGGGTGGACGTGCCCGGGGATCTCCTGGATGCCCACGGCTTCTTCAAGGCCCTCCGGACCGAACTCAAGGGGCTCAAGCCCGAGGCCTACCTGGTGGGCGAGATCTGGCAGCGCGATACAAGCTGGCTCCAGGGAGACGAGTTTGACTCCCTGATGAACTACGCCATCGGCCGGGACATCCTGTTGCGCTTCGCCAAGGGGGGAAGCCTGGCCCTTTACAACGGGAGGCGGGCCTTGGCCGACCTCTCCCGGACCTACGCCCTCTACCCCGAGGCCGTGGCCGGCATGGGCTTCAACCTGATCAGCTCCCACGACACCGCCCGGCTCCTCACCGAGGTGGGGGGCGGGGGCCTAGGGGACGTCCCAAGCTCCGAGGCCCGGGCCCGGCAGCGGTTGGCCGCAGCCCTCCTCTACGCCCTCCCCGGGGTCCCGGTGACCTTCCAGGGGGACGAGTGCGGCTTTACCGGGGAGAAACCCGATAAGCCCCCGTACGACCTCCAACGGTACCCCTTTCAGTGGGACCGGTGCCGCGGGGAGACCCTGGCCTTTTACCAAGGGCTGGCCTGGCTGCGCCGGGAGCTCCCCGCCCTGAGGAGCGCGGTCTTCCGGGGGTATCTGGGGGAAGGCCACCTGCTCGCCTTCTTCCGCGGGGAGCCGGGAGAAGGCGAGGTGTTAGCGGCCTTCAATAGCGGCCTCGAGGCCACCCCCCTGCCCCTGCCCCCGGGGGGCTGGCGGGACCCCCTCGAGGGGCGCACCTACCGGAACCAGGTGGAGATCCCGCCTTTGGGCTTCCGCTACCTGGTCCATTCCGGTGGCTAGGGACCTTGGGGTTGTGCTGCGGGGTCCATGCGCCTTATCGGCGGGGCCACCCAGATCCTCCCTGGCCCGAAGGTTCTTCGGGGCGTTTTTTAGCCCCACCTAAAGGCCCTCTCCCATAGGGGCCTCGCCCACGTCCCCCTAACCCCCGGAGAGGCTGGAGCGGATCCTTTCCGCCTCCCGGGGGGCGGGGATACCGATCCCGCCTGCTTCGGGGAGGGGTCCCACCCGAGGCTCCGGGGGTGAGCCCCGAGCGGGACACCCAAGAACCTTTCCTGGCCCGGTATGCGGCGGAAAAGGGCCTCCAGGGAAGGGACGTGGCCCTGGGGGGAAGCCTCTACCAGGACCTGGAGGCACAGGGCTTCCACGAGGCCCAGCGCTACCGGAAAAGCCCGCCCCATGCCCTGGCCCACGGGATGCGCAAGGAGGAGGCCCTTCGGGCGCTCTTGTAAAGGCCCACCCCTCCACCCCCCAAGAGGATCCCAGCCTGCTCGGGGTGCGCCTACTTTGAGCTCCACTTCGTGGAAGAAGGGGATGGTTAAGCCGGTCTACGCCTTCTCCTCGGGAAGGCTTGGCGGGATGGCCAACACCATCGTCCTGGAAACCCCCGAGCACAAGCGCCACCTGCCCGTGGAGCAGGTACCGGGGCTCTCCCTCTTTGGCGAGGTGGACCTCAACAAGCGCTTCCTGAAGTTCGCCGCCCCGAAGGGCCACCTGGCCGAAGGCGGTTTCCAGCCTACGGGGGTAGTGGCCGTTCTTGCGGCCGCCGTGTTCCCGAAAGAAGGCCGCAGAGTACGCCCCCTGGGCATGGCCCTGGTCGGCGTCCAGCAGGATCTGCAAGACCTCGGTCCCCGTCTCCAGGACCTGGCGCAAAAGGAGCTCGCCTTCCTCCCCGGCCACCGCCGGCCCGTGCCCTTCGCCGAGGGGCCCAGGGCTTTTCGGGTTAGGATGGGGCCGTGATCCCGACGCGCTACGCCGCCTACTGCCCAAACTGCGGCGGCGAGGCGGAAAGCGAGCGCCTCGCTGCGGGGCTTGCCTGCGCCCGCTGCCAGCCGGACCCCCAAAAGCCTCCCCTCCCCGGGGCGCTCGCCCATTTCGCCGCCCAGGAAAAGGCCCTCGCCGACTGGACCCGCTTCTTTACGGCCCAGGTGGGCGCCCCGCCCTGGCCGCGGCAGCGGGCCTGGGCCGCGCGGGTGGTGCAGGGGCGCTCCTTCGCCATGCTCGCCCCCACGGGGATCGGCAAGACCACCTTCGGCCTCCTCACCGCCAGCTGGCTTGCCAGGGAGGGGCGGCGGAGCTACCTCGTCTTCCCCACCCGCCTCCTCGTGGCCCAGGCGGCGGAGCGGCTTCGGGCCCTGGGCGCCCCCTTCGCCGCCTACACCGGGAAGCCCCGGGAGAAGGAAGCCCTCCTCGAGGGCGGCCGCCCCATCGGCCTCTTCACCGTGGCCTTCCTCCACAAAAACCACGCCCGGCTCCCCCGGCCCGTGGACTTCCTCTTCGTGGACGATGTGGCCAGCCTCCTCAAGTCGGCGCGGAACGTGGACCGGGTCCTGGGGCTTCTGGGCTTCGCCCCCGAGGACGTGGAGAAGGGCCTCGCCCTCATCCGGCTCCGGAGGAGGCACCCTGAGGAGGCCGAGCGGAGGGCCGAAAGGCTGAGGGGGAAGGCCCGGGGGGTCCTCGCCGTGGCGAGCGCCACCGCAAGGCCGCACTCGCCGCGGGTCCACCTCTTCCGCGAGCTTTTGGGCTTTGAGGTGGGCACGCCGAGCTTCGCCCTGCGCAAGGTAGCCGACCTCTACGAGGAGGCCTTCGGGCTCTCCCAGGAGGAACTCTGGGCCAGGGGGGCGGAGTGGGCGGGGCGGCTTGGAAAGGGGGGGCTTTTCTTCCTCCCCGGGGACCTGCCGAAGGAGGCCGCCCTGGACCTCGCCCGCTTCCTCCGGGCCCGGGGCCTCAGGGCCAAGGCCTATCTGGAGCCCGAGGCGCTCGAGGCCTTCCGGCGGGGCGAGGCAGACCTCCTCGTGGGGTTCGCCTCCTGGCGCAACCCCCTGCCCTTTTGCCCCTCCTGGAGGACCCAAGGCTTAAGGCCCTGGTCCGAAGCCTCGCCAGGAGGCCCGGGCTCCAGGAGAAGGAGGTCGCCCCCCTGCGAGAAGCCCTCCTGGAGCGGCTCGCCGACCCCGCCTTCCGCGCCCGCGTGGCGGAAAGCCCCGAGGTGGGGCTCACCTTCGTGGGGGAAAAGCCCGTCCTGGTCTTCGCCGACGTCACCGGCTACCTCCAGGCCTCGGGGCGGACGAGCCGCCTCACCCCGGCGGGGCTCACCCAGGGCCTCGCCCTCCTCCTCGCCGAGGACAGGAAGGCCTTCACCGCCCTCGTGCGCCGGCTCGGCTACCTCCTGGAGGCGCCGCCTCTCCCCGTGGCCGAGGCGGACCTCGAGGCCCTCTTGAAGCGCGTGGACGAGGACCGGGAACGGCTCGCCCGGGGGAGCGGGGTAGCCTTGCCCTGCCCGAGCGGGTGGTGGTGGTGGAGTCGCCCAACAAGGCCCGCACCCTGGCCGGCTTCTTCGGCCGGCCCATGCGCCGCTACCTCCCCGGCCTCGTGGTCTACGAGGCCCTCGCCGAGGAGGGGTACCTGGTGGTCACAGCCACCCGGGGCCACGTCACCGACCTCGCCCTCCGGGGCGGGCTTTACGGGGTGGAGACGACCCCCGCCTACCGCCCCCGGTACCACCCCTTGCGGGCCTGCCCCGAGGGGAGCGTCCCGGACCCCTTGTGCCCCGACGGGACGGAGAGCAGACTTGACCGTTATACCGCATAGAGCCCCAGGAACCTGAGGGCGGAGAGGGGATGGAAGGAGAAGGTCTCCAGGGCCGCCTTCTTCTTCCGCACCCCCCTGCGGTACAGCAGGGACACCAGAAAGGCCCGGAGGACCGCCAAGACTTGCGCCCCCACGCCCCGCACCTGGCAGGCGTCCTCATGGAGGAGGACGTCCCGTACCCAAAAGGACCGGTTCTCCATCTTCCACCGGGAAAGGAGAAGCTCCCCAAGCCGCCTCGCGTCTGCTTCCTCGGTCCCCAGGCTGGGGAGGGCGTAGCTCGCCGCGCGCCGTACTTCCCCCGTCCCCTTGTACACCCCACCCCCGTCCCCTTGTACACCCCACATTCCGCACCCCCTTTACTCCAGCAGGTAAAGAGGGTGTCCAGCATGCGGCCCATGCGGTCGTCGTTGAGGAGGCCTGGGGTGACGCCCTTTCCCAGAAGCCACTCCGTGGGCTTACCCTCCCAGTAGTGGCCGAAGAGGTAGAGGGGAGAAGAGACAAAGCCTAGGGCGTTCATAATGGCCGCTTACAAGGTAGCCCCTTCGGGGCTGACCAGGGCCACCCCCGTGCTCACCTTTTCCCCCGGGCGGGGGCCCACCCGTTCGTCCACCAGGGGGACCAGCCCGATACGGTCCACGGTGCTGGCCACCAGGCCCAGGTGGCCGAGGTCGTACACCCGCAGATCGGGTGTGGCTTCCATCCCAAAATCCTAAGGCCAGGGGAGGAGGGATGCGGAATGTGGGTTGAAGGCCGTCGTAAAGGTCCCCCACCGGGAGCCACGCGGCCCTGGCCAACCGCTCACCAGCAAGGGCAGTGTGGCCGGATAGACCCGGGCCGCGAAACCCGAGGGCGGGCGCTTACCTCCTCCAGAGCCGCTCCATCATCGCCCCAAGGGGAGCGGCGAAGACTCCCTCCCCCAACGGGGAAGGTCTCCCCTCCCGGGTAAATCACGAAGGCCTCCTGGGGCTTGAGGTCCTTCAGCGCCTCGTGGAACCCCCGGGAAGGCCGGGGATCAAGGCTCCGCTTGACCTCCACGGCCCAGAGCCTCCCCCCGGGCAGGAGGAGGACCAGGTCCACCTCCGCCCCGGCCCGGGTGCGGTAGAAGTAGGCCTCGCCCCCCTCGGGAAGCACCTGGAGGAGGTTCTCCACCACGAAGCCCTCATAGCTCCTCCCCACCACGGGGTGGGCAAGGAGGTCCTCCAAAGTGCGGAGCCCCAGGAGGGCGTGGACCAGACCGCTGTCCCGCAGGTAGAGCTTGGAGCTTTTCACCAGGCGCTTCCCCACGTTGGCCTCAAGGGGAGGCAGGCGCCTCAGCAGGTAGAGGTCCACCAGAAGCCGGAGACCTTTAAGCTCCTGGCTTGTGACCGAGGGGCCCAAAAGGAGCTGGTGGACCTCCTTGAAGGAAACGCGAAGGCCAACTCTAGAAGGGCAGATACAGGATGGCGTTCTCCAGCTCCCCAGGTCGCGCGGCAGTCAGAAGGAGCTCCAGATCCTCCAAGATCCGGCCCACGCCGACCCCCCGGCGCAAGAGGATGAGCCCAGACATGGGCCTGCCCTCCTCTATGCGCCGCGCGGCCTCGGCGCTCAGGGTGGCGTGGTCCCTGGACACCAGCACCCGTCCTTCCCGGGCGGCCCACTCCAGGACCTCAGCGTCTGATCTCCCCCCAAGGCCCACGTCCACTACCCGAACCACGTCTAGCCCGGGGTGGCGCCGCTTCAGGCCCAGGAAGAGGGCCCTTTCCACGTTCTCGTCCAAAAGGAGCTTCACGCCCTACCCAGCCGGGCGAGAAGGGCCTTGGGGAAGTGGACCCGGGCCCGCTCCTCCGCCTCCAGAGCCGCCCTCTTCGCCCTCTCCCGGTAGGCGGCCACCTCCTCCGGGTGGCGCAGAGCCCAAGCCAGGACGGCGTACACGTCCGCAAGGCTTAGGCTGGGGTAGGCCAGGACCATCTCCTCGGGGGAGAGCCCCCCCTCGTAGGCGTCCAGGAGGTCTTCCAGGTAGACCCGGGTGCCCTCTACCCGGAGGCCTCCGGCCTCGTCCGCCACTAGGGGGATCCGCTCGGTCAGGACCATGCGCCCCTCAGTATACTCAGGAGCCGCCCCGCGCGCCTAGACTTTGTAGTCGGTCAGCGCATGCCTTCCTGTGCTCCTTCTCGCGGAGATTGGAGTGCCCTACGCCGTTTTGCCCGCTGACCGAAGAACCTTGGGTGGAGGGCTTGCACCTTGAGGGGGGTACTGTTATAAAACAGGTAGAGGAGGAGCTATGGCACCCCCCTTGCCGGAAGGGCAAAAGCGGGTCTTTTTAGAAGCGGCGCGGCTCCTGCGCCGGGGCCTTTCCCCCACGGCCCATGACCTGACCCGGGCCTTGGGCTTGCGGCCGCAGACCGTGCGCCAGCACCTGGAGGCCCTGGCCCGGAAGGGCCTGGTGGTCCTCTATCCCCAAGGGCACGGCCGCCCCACCCACGTGGAGCTTACCCCGGAGGGGAGGCTGCTTGCGGGCCTCGCCATCCCGGTGGTGGGAAGGGTTCCTGCGGGGCCCCTGGAGGAGGCTCTGGAGGAGGTGGAGGGCCTCATCCCCCTGCCCGCACGCCCTAACCTTTTCGCCCTCGTGGTGGAAGGGGACAGCATGGCGGAGTACCTCCTGGATGGGGACGTGGTGGTGGTGGAGCGGGGAGTAAGGCCGAGGCGAGGGGAGATTGCCGCCGTGCTTCACGAGGGGAAGACCACGCTCAAGTACATCTACCCCGAAGGGGACATGGTGGTCCTCAAACCCCACAACCCCGCCTATCCCACCCTGCGCTTGCCCGCCTCGGAGGTGGAGGTCCAGGGAGTGTTTCGCTTCCTTCTCCGGGGGCGGGAGGCCCTCGAGGCGATGCGGCTTCTTTTGAGGTGGAGCTATGAGCACTGAAGCCCTTTTCCGCGTTCGGGTTGAAGAGGAAGGGAGGTCAGGGTTCCGGCTGTTGCGGTTGCTCCCCTCGCGGGAGCGGTTGGTGGTGGTTCTACGCGAAAGCGCCCTCGAGGGGCTTTTGCGCCTTCCCGAGGGCTCCTTCCGCAGGCTGGCCCACGGCGAGGCCAGCGTGGTGTCCATGGCCAGCCTGCTCCCCGAGGAGCGGCTGCAGCTGGAGACCCTGGGCTACGCTCGGACCTTCAGGCGGCCCAAGGGGGAGGTGGCGGCGGAGGTCTTCTTCCTCCAGGAGGAGATCCCCCTGGTTTGGGCGAGGCTGGACCTGGACGGAGCGGGGGTGGTGCTGGAGGCCTTCTTGGAACCCGAAGAGGTGGTTTAGGGGCCCGGGGGCCTAGCGGCCCCACGGGAAGGGGCGTGGACCCGCTCACCCAGGCGATCGACACGGTGGACCTGCCGGAGCTCGTAGCCCGGCTCTTCCCAGAGTCCGGGGCCAGGCCCGGCAGGCCCGGGCTTTACCGGGCGGTCTGGCGGGGGGACAAGAAGCCCTCCCTCTCCCTCTTCAAGGCCGGGGGAGTGTGGTTCTTCCGGGACCACGCCACCGGGGAGAGCGGCAACGCCTACCACCTGCTCCTCGCCGCGGGCTTCTCCAAGGCGGAGGCGGTGGAGATCCTCCTCGGAGAAAGGCCCCTCCCTGAGCTCCCGAAGCGGCTCCGGCGCGGGAAGGAGAAGCCCAAGCCCCCGGTGGACCTGGGGGCCGCCCTCTCCGAGGCCCAGGCCCGCCTCAGGGAGGCGAAGGAGCTCCCCGAGGTCCTGAAGGGGCGGGGGCTCACCCTGAGGGAGGCGGTCCTCCTCGGGATGGGGCTTTCCCCCGAGGGGGACCTCTACCTCCCCATCCACGACCCCGAGGGAAGGCTGGTGGCGGTGAAGGTGCGCCACCTGAGGCCCAGGGACGGCCAGCGCTATCGCTACCTCACCCGGGGGTGCGGCACGCCGCCCTGGTACGGCCCGGGCTACGGGAAGCGGGCGGGGGTCCTGGTGGTGGAGGGGGAGCTCAACGCCGTGGCCCTCTACCTCGCCGTAGGGGACCTCCTGGACGTGGTGGGGGTGGCCGGGGTGAACGGCACCCTCCCGGAGCCGGACGGGAGGCCCACCTTCCTCCTCTTGGACGGGGACGAGGCGGGCCGGGCGGCGGGAAAGCGGTGGCAGGAGGAGCTTGGGGGCCACCTCCTGGCCCCCCTGGAGGGCGGGGACGCCTGCGAGGTGGCCCACGGGCAGGGGCGGGAAGCCCTCAGGAAAGAGGTCCTGGCCCGGGTGGGGGAGGCGCTTTTGGGAGGTGAGCCCTAGTATGGAACCCATGGAGATTGCCCTCATCCCCCTCGAGGGCGGCCACGCCCTGGTGGCCGAGGTGGGGGTTTTCGCCATCGGCAAGGACGCGGAAGCCGCCCAAGCCCTGGGGCAAAGGCTTTACGCCCACCTGGGCCTCCCCGTGGTGCCCCTGGTGGTGGGGGGGCCCAGGCGGGGCTACCACCAGGGGGTCTTGCACCTGGGGAGCCTGGAGGAGCACCTGCCCCACCTCCCCCGGGTCCTCACCCCCGGGGAGGTGCAGGCCCTGGCCCGCTTCCTGGAGGGCGGGGGACCCAGGCCCGAGGTGCGGCTTCGCCTGCCCGCCAACCCTTCCCCCAAGCCTTCTCCAGCCGCAGAACAGCCCTCAGAACCCTTGCCCCCTCAGGCCCAAGAACCCCTTCCCCAGGGAAGCCCAAAGCTCCCCCCTGGCAGGGGCGCGGTCTTCGTGCGGGGCGGGGACTGGCGCAACCGGGAGGTGGTGGCCCCGTCCGCCGGGGAAGCCCCTTCCCCTGCCCGTCCCGCCCCGGCCCCCAAGCCCTCGAGGCCCCAGGCCCCTCCTTCCCCCCTCCGGCACCTGGTCTGGCTTCCCGCCCTCCTCGTCCTCTACGCCGCCTTGACCCATCTGCCCGGCCTGGTGGCCTTGGTCCCTGCCCTGGGCTTCCTCCGCACCCAGGACCGCCTCCTCAAGCGGGGGGGCTCGGCCTGGGACTGGACTGGGGCCTTCCGGCGGGTGGTCTACGGGGTGAGCCTCACCCTCTTCCTGGGGGTGGCCCTCCGCTTCCCCCTGGAGGCCTCCCTCACGGGGGCCCTGGCCTGGGCCCTTTTGCCCTCCCTGTGGGGGGCTTTGGCCCTCTACCGCCCCCTGCCCTTGGGGGAGGCCTCGAGGCTCTACGCCCTGGCCTGGGGGGACGCCCTCTTTTGGCTTGGGGCCTTCGCCCCCCTGGCCTTCTACCTGGGGGCGCCCCTCCTTGGGGTCTTGCTCCTGGTGCCCGCCCTCTTCTGGGCTTTGGGAAGGCACCTGGACCCATACATAGCAACATAAGGTTGCGCCATAGGCAAAATATGTGGCAACATAAGGGCGTATGCGAAGCGCCCTCCTTGGCCTTTTCCTTTTGGCGGGCCTGGCCCAGGCCCAGGTGGTCCTCAAGACCTACTACGCGGAAGACCTGGTGCGCTCCCCGGGCGTTCTGGAGGTGAGCCCGGGGTTCACCACCGTCCTGGACTTCTGGGACCAGGTGGATGCCGCTTTCAGCGCTAAGCGGGAACTCCTCAGGATCGAAGGCGGCGGCCCCCGGCTCCTCCTTTCGGCGGGGATGGTGGGCACGGCCACGGGTCCCGTCCCGGTGAAGTCGGGGATGACAGACCTGGTGGTGGAGGTGGGGGGGAGAACCCTCCTCTTCACCGTGCGCATCGCCCCCGGGGAGTACCCGAGGCGCTACCAGATCCTCCTCCGGCGGGGGCAGGGGGGGACCTACGCCCCCACGGGGCAGGGGGTGGCCCCCACGCCTCCCGCTCCTCCGGTGCAGGCTTCCCCTAAAGTGGAGGCTCCGGCACCCAAGCCCCAGCCGCCCCAGGACCCCGGCCCCCAGGTGGCCTTCACCACCGCTGTCCAGGCCCCCATGGACGCCTCGGGGCGGGTGAGCGTCTTCTTCACCCTGGAAAACCGGGGGCGCAACCCGGTGAGCTTCGCCCTGAACGACCTCGAGGTCCTCCAGGAGGGAAGGCCCTTACGCTTCAGCGTGCGCCGGGATCCCCTGAAGGCGGTGCTGAACCCCGGGGAGGGGCAGAGCGGGGTGATCCTGGTGGAGGGGGTAAAGCCCGGGGAGCTCCTCCTCAGGTGGCGGGGGGTGGAGCTGGGCCCCGGGCGGAGCTTCGCCCTGGAGCGGAGGCTTCTGGGGACCACCCTGGAGATCCAGACGGGGGACGGGCGTTAGGGGGTGTCCCGTGAGCCGCACCCACGAACTCCTCCGGCCCTGGACCGAGGGGCCCTTCACCCTGAAGGAGGCGGCAGAGCGCTACGGGGAGGCCCTGGTGGCCGAGGCTTTGCGGGAGCGGATCCTGAAGCCGGTGATGACCCGGCTGGGCCCCGTCCTGGTGCCCGCCTCCCGGGGCCGGGTGGCCCTGGGCCTCACCCGCCACTACACCCCGAGGCCCGCTCCCCTGGAAGACGCCCTCCTGGTGCGGCGGCAGGTGGAGGAGATGGTGGCCAGAGGCTACCGGGTCTTGAAGCGCAAAGGGGGCCGGGCGGTCTTGGAAGGGGAAGGGGAGCGGGTCTTGGTGGTGGGAGGAGCCCAGCGGGGCCTCCTGGAAAGCCGCCCCCGGCGTAAGGATCCCCTGGAGGCCACGGCGGGGCGGGTGGTGGTCCTGGTGCCCGAGGGGCAGGCGGTGCGGAGAGGCCGCCCCCGGGTGGAGGTGCGGGAGGTGGCCCTTGGAGGTGGCTAGGCAGTTTGCCGACCTGGTGGAGAGCCTGGTCCCCCCAAGGGGCTTCATCCTGGCCCTGGTGGCCTTCGCCGTGGTCATGGGCGGCCTCCTCATCGCCATCGGGGAGAAGGACCGGGGGATCCTCTACCTCATCGCCGCCCTTCTGGGGGGCATCCTGGCCGCCTTCGCCCGGCCCCTGCTGAGGGGGCTACTGGGCATATGAATGAGGTCCTCTGCGCCGTAAACCGCCTCATCTGCGCCTTCACCCCACCTGTGGCCCTGGTCCTAGCCCTGGTGGTCCTGGCGGTGGTCCTCCTGGGCTACCGGGTGCTCATGGGGGACCTGCGGCGGGCCAAGTGGACCCTGGCGGCCCTTATTCTCCTGGGGGCTTTCCTGGCCCCCATCCCCAACGGCAGGGGGGGCTACACCGCTGCCTTCTACCCCTTCGTGCGGGCCCTCACGGGCGGGTACGGGGGATGCACCTTCCGGGGACCGCCCCCGCCCTACACCCCCAGGCCGGATGAGGCCCCGGTGCGGGGGCTTTCGTGCGGGGGGCGGTAGGTTGCTAATCCCAAGCAGCCTGTAGCACCCTTGAAGCCTCGGGCAAAACCCGCTTGAGGGTCGCTACCCTTTCCCGTATGGGCACCCCCCAGACCTGCCCCACGAACCTGCGGGCGAAGGCCTCTCCCTTGGCCCTGATCCTCTCCCGGGAGTAGGCCCCGGCATCGTACTCCACGGCCACGGGGCCTTCCAGGGTGAGCCAGACGGCATCGGGCTCCTCCACGGGGTGCATTCTGCGGTAGCTCACGCGCCAGACCTCGGAGTCGGGGGGCAGGCCCAGGAGGAGGCGCATCTCCGCCAGGCCCGCCAGGTGGCGGAAGGCGGCCAGGGGCAGGTGGGCCAGGTCCGGGCGGACGAGGAAGGCCACCCGCTTGGGGGCCCGGTAGTGGGTGAGGCCCAGGTAGCCCTCCACCCGGAGGGCGTCCTCTGGCACCTCGAGGCCCCACCTTTCCACCTGACCCAAGGACCAGGCTCCGTCCAGTAGGAGGGCAGAAGGCGTCTTCACCATGGCTACAACCCCAGGACCAGGACCTCGAGGCCCACCCCCTCCGCCACCTCCGCCAGGCGCACCACCGCCTTCTGGCCCTGGGGCACGGCGAAGAGGTCTGCTGCCGCCGCCCCCAGGAAGAGCTCCAGGGGCGGGGCCTGGCCCTGCTGGATCACCGTGCCCGTGGGGCTTGTGGTGATGGTGGTCTGCTGGCTCCGGGCCCTAACGTAGTCGGAGAGGCCCCGCAGGGAACCCCGCACCAGGTCGGCCACCAGGGAGGGGGCTTCCTCCCGCACCTGGGCCTGGAGCCCCTGGGCCCGGTCCTGCCCCAGGACCACCGCCTTCACGCCGAAAGTCTTCCCCCCTAAGACCGCCTGGTCCAGGCTCACCTCCACCCGCCGGGTGGGGGAGAGCTTGGCCTTGCCCAGGAAGACCGCCCCGTCTTCCGTTTCCACGGCCACGGGGACCTCCTCCCCCTCGGGCACCACCAGCTTCACCGCCAGCCGCCCCCGCAGGCGGGTGCCCGGGAGGTAGGGGGAGGCCCCTTGGGAGGCTTGCGGCGTCTGGGAGGCCTGGGGGGCTTGGGCCTGGCCCGGCTGGGCCTGGGCTGTGGGCCCAGCGCCGAACACCTGGGGCATGGCCTCCTGGAAGTAGCGGAGCTCCCCGGAAGGGGGTGAGGAAGGGGCGGGAGCCGAAGGGGGCGTGGGGTTTTGGGCGGGCTTATAGGCCACGAAGGAGGCCATGGGCGGCACCTGCCCTTGGGCCTGGCCCTGGGAGGAGGCCTGGTAGGCGGCGAGGGCTGGCCCCTGGGCCGCCTGGGCACCTAGAGGCACCCCCAGGGAGCTTCCCTGGCCCTGCCCCTGGCCCTCCTGGGCCTGGGGGCGGAGGAAGGCGGTCATGGTGGGCCCCTGGGCCACCTCCTGGCCGGGGGCGGGGCGGGTGTAGGCGGTGAGGGGAGGGGCGGCCACCTCGGTGGGGGTCTGGTAGGTGGCGGTGCCCGTGGTCTGGGGCGGCGGGGGCACCTCCCCCACGGCCCCCGGCGTGGGCGGCGGAGGCACCGCCTCGGTTCCGGGCACGGCCCCGAGAGCTACGGGAGAGCCGGGAGCCTCCGGGTTCGTGGGGGTGGCCTCCAAAGCCCCCGGCGTTTGGGATGGGCCTGGCGCCTGTGGGGCGAGGGCTTCCCCGGAGGGCGTGGGAGAAGGGACGGGAGCGGTGCTGGCCACCGGCCCTTCCCCTGCCCGCACCTCCTGGGCGGGTGGCTTGGCCTGGGCCGCGGGAGCTTTGCCCGAAGGCAGGTTGTTCATCCCCCAGAGGAAGATCACCGCCCCCATGGCCCCGCCCACGGCCCACAGGATCTGCTTGGGCCTCGAGGGCACCCACTCCCCGGTGAGCTCGTCGTAGCGCATGAAGAGGCGGTTGATGAGGTCCCTGATGAGGGCCCGCTTTTTCACCTCCCGGCGCACCTCCTCCTCCGGGGGGACCACCTGCTCAAAGACGATGCTCTTCTCCAGAAGCTCCTGGAGCTCGGGGTCGGTGGTCCTGAGCTCCTCCAGGAGGCGGTAGAACTCCGGCTCGTCCGGTTCCGGTACGGGCCTGCCCAGCTTGCTCTCCACCTGTTTGCGCACGTCAGGATCCAACCGCATGCCCTCATGTTGCCATATAGTGCGGGTGTTGTGCTATAGTAATGGCCGTATGAGGTGGAAAGGGGGTGGGAACTGGACCAATCCCATGGGGGCTTCGGCTATAGGCAAGACCCTTGCCGGGGACCGGGCATGTTTTGCCGCAACGATTGGGGCAACCCCGGTATTTCCAGGGCGTATTCCCGGTCTGGGGCAAGCGGCCAGGGGACTGGGGCTGAAGGTGCGCTCAGCCTCAGGTGGCTAACGAGGAGGTAAACGTGCGCACTTGGGTACAAAAGGCGAAGGCTTTCCTCTTCTCTGAGCATGGCAGGTTCCTGGTTCTGGCCCTTTTGGCCAGTCTGGTCCTCTTCTCCGGCGTGGCCCATGCCCAGGCGGACCAGGCCTTCAACAACGTGACGGCAGCCATCTGCACCATCGTGAAGTACCTGAAGGGGCCCATCGGCCTGGGGATCATCGTCCTCATGTTCGCCATCGGGGGCATCAGCCTGGCCATCGGGGGGCGCAACGCCATGCCCCTCATGATCGGGGCGGGCATCGGGGGGATCGTCATTGCCGCCGCTCCCTACTTCGCCAAGATGTTCATCACCACATCGGAAAACCTTCCCCCGGCCTGCAGCGGGGTCATCTAGGGGGTGAGGCGTGCTCAGGCTCCGGGTGTGGCGGCTCTACCAACCCCTCACGCTCCTGGGCTTGGAGCTTTGGCAGCTTTTCCTGGGGGCGGTGGCCATGACCTTCGGCTTGCAGATCGGGGGAGCCCTGCCACACCCGGCTCTGGGCCTGGTGCTGGCGGGGCTTATGGGCTACGGGGCCATCAAGTATTCCGATCGGCTCCGGCTCCGCTTCCCGGGGGCGAGCCTCTGGCAGGAGGTGGCCTGGATCACCCAGAAGGAGCGGTACAAGCCGGAGCGGGACGAGGACACCACGCCTCTCATCTATGACGAGCGCTGGAACCGCTAATCCCTTCTCCCGGGCGCGGGAGGCTTCCCTCACCGCGCTCTTGCCGTACTGGGAGATCCAAGACGGCCTCATGGTCCTCTCCGATGGCCGGGTGGAGCTTGGGGTGGCCCTGGAAATGGGCCCCACCCTCTTCGTGCACACCGCCTACATGGAGGGCCTGGTGGCCGTCCTGAAGAGCCTCCTTCGCACGGCCATCCCCGAGGGGGCCCGGGCCCGGCTCCTGGTGGAGGTCTCTCCCTCCCACCCTTCCCGGGTGGAGGCCTACCGGGAGGGGGAGCCTGCCCACCCCGTGGCCCGCTTTCTACAGGACAGGCGCTACGAGGCCTGGCGTTGGCGGTGGGAGGCCGAGGGGGTCTTGGAGAAGCGGGTCTACCTCACCGTCCTCCTGGGGCGGGTGCGCCACCGGAAGAGGCGGGTGCCCTTCACCCGGGAGGAATGGGCGGAGGTGGTGCGGGAGGCCTCGAGGGTCAGGGAGCGCATCCTGCAGACGGCCATGGCCTACCGCATCCGGGCGGTGCCCCTAGGGGACCAGGAGCTCTTTGCCCTGGCCTACCGCTACCTGAACCCCGCCCTGGCCCTGGCGGAGGTGCCGGAGTACCGCCCCACCTGGCAGCGCTACCCCCGGGAGGCGGTGCGGCGCATCCCCTCCCTGCGCCCGCCCACCCTGAGGGCCCTCCTGGCCCGGAGTGAGGTGGACAACTCCTACCGGGACGCCCTCTACGTGGGGGGCATGTGGGCGGGTATTCTCTCCCTCTACACCGTGCCCGACGAAACCTACGCCGAGATGGGGGACATCCTGGCCCAGGCGGGGGGAAGCCGCTTCTACCTGGTCATGGACTTCTTCCACGAGCCCCACGAGATGGCCCTCAGGGCCCTCAAGGCCCGGGCCCGGCGCTACTACGCCGCCAGCCAGTCGGGAACCTATGTGGACCCCAACGTGCGGGTGGGGCAGGCGGAGACCGAAGGGGCCATCACCCACATCTCCCAAACGGGGGACCACGTGTTCCAGGTGGGGGTGAGCCTGGTCCTCCTGGACCGGGACCGCCGGGCCCTGGAGGGGCGCATCGCCCAGGCCATGTCCGCCCTCTCCAAGGTGCCCGGGAACCCCTTCCGGGTCCTGAGGAACGGCCTCCTCACCCCCTGGCTCAACCTGGCCCCCCTCTCTGGGGGCCTAGCGGAGGAGCGGGTCTACCTCCTGGAGACCAACGCCGCCCACTTCCTCCCCACCACCGGGGCCTGGAAGGGGAGCCCCAGGCCCGTGGCCCTCTTCCAGAACCGGCAAGGGGCCTTGGTCTACGTGGACCCCTTCGACAAGCGGCTCAGGAACTACAACGGCATCGTGGTGGGGGGCTCGGGGAGCGGCAAGACCTTTGCGGTGCAGTACCTCATCTCCGAACTCCTCCGGGACGACAGCGTGAGCGTGGTCATCCTGGACCGGGGCAAGAACTACCAGGCCCTGGTGGAGGCCTTCGGGGGGGCTCTGGTGGAGATCCGCCCCGGGGCGGGCACCGCTGTGAACCCCTTCGACCTGGACGAAGGCGAGGTGGAGCCCTCCCCGGAGAAGAAGGGAGACCTCCTGAAGATCCTCCGGGCCATGGTCCCTCCCGGGGAGGACAAGACGGAGGAGGCGGTGGAGAACGCCATCCTGGAGGCGGCCATCGAGCAGACCTACAAGCGGGCCACCACCGTGGACCTCCTCGATGACGGCACGGAGGAGAAGCGCTACCTGGGGGCGCGGCTTTCCGACCTGGTGAAGACCCTCCTCACCCTGGACGAGCTGGGCGGGCGAAGCGTCTCCCCCTCGGAGAAGGAGGTGGCCAGGAGCCTGGCGCTGAGGCTCCAGTCCTGGACGGGGGACTCCCCCATGGGCAGCTTCGTGGACCGCCCCACCAGCGTCCCCGTGTCCAGCGCCCGGGTGGTCTGCTACGAGCTCGAGGGCCTGGACGCCTACGAGGGCCTGGACGTGGTGGGGACCATGCTCATGGCGGGCCTCATCTGGAAGCGGGCCCTGGAGGGGAAGCGGCGGGGGGAAGAGAGGCGGATCCTGGTGGTCTTGGACGAGGCCTGGAAGGTGTTCAAGAACCGCTACGCCGCCAACCTGGTGGAGGAGCTCTACCGCCGCTTCCGCCACCTGGGCGGGGGCATCTGGTCCATCACCCAAAGCCTCCAGGACTTCCAGGGGGAAAGCGCCGGGCGCATCGTGCAGAACACCACCTGGTTCTTCCTCCTCCGGGTGCAGGGGGAGGACGAGTACGTGCAGAGCCTCTTCCACCTCCCCGACCGGGCCATGGCCGTCTTCCGCTCCCTGGGTGGGGTCAAGGGGAAGTTCAGCGAGCTCATGGTTTGGAGCGTGCGGGACGACCAAAAGGAGGGGGACGTGCTCCAGCTTTGGCCCACCCCCTACGACTACTGGCTTTTCACTAGCGCCCAGGAAGAGGCGGCCAAGCGGCGGAAGCTGGTGGAGGCCTACGGGGGGGACGTCCTCAAGGCGGTGCGGGACCTGGCGGAGGGGCGGGCATGAGGAGCTTCCTTTTCCTCCTACCCCTCCTTCTGGCTCCGGCCTGGGCGGTGCGGGTGGAGTGGCTTTCCCCCAGGCCCGGGGTCTACGAGGAGGGGCGGGTGGTGCGCCTCGCCGCCCGGGTGGTGCCGGAGGAGGGGGAGAGCGTCCTCCAGGTGCGGGCGGTGGCCCTGCCCTCGGGGCGGGTGGTCCTGGAGTCCCGGCCCGGCCTGAAGGGGGGAGAGGTGGCCCGGTACTGGGACACCACGGGCTTCGGGGGCACCCAGGCGGTGCGGCTGGAGGTGGCCTACGCCGGAGCCCGAAGCGGCACCGCCTACGCCCTCCTCCCCTTGGGGGTGAGGGGGGGCGTGGGGGCTTCCGCCAGCCTCGAGGCCCAGGGCCTCGCGGAGAACCTGGACAACTTCATCGCCCAAGCCTGCCGCTACATCGGCTTCTACGACCTGGCCTCGGTGCGCTGGCTTTGCACCGCCCACCGCACGGTGCGCAAGGCGGTGCGGTACTGGAACCAGCTGGGGGACATGTGGGAGGACTTCAAGAACCAGGCCATCTACTACGGCACGGGCCTGGCCTTGGACTGGCTGGGCAAGAGCCTGGGCCTCCACACCTTGAACCCCGTGGTGGACCAGATTGATCAGAGCCTGGACAGCTTCATGAGCGACATCCGCCGGAACAAGGAGGCCATCCTGCGGGCCCTGGCCCGGGCGAGGGCCAGGCAGGTGGAGGAGATCGAGGGGTGGCAGCCGGGCACGGACTACCCCTACTGGGGCCCGGAGTGGTGGACCCGGGTGGTGGCGGGGGCCGTGCCCTTCCTGGGCTTCGAGGCCACCCAGCAGAGCCTCAAGGACCTCCAGCGCACCGCCCAGCTTCTGGAAAACCAGAGCCGGGTGGCCCAGAACGTGCAGAACCAGCAGGAGAACACCAGCCTGGAGAGCACCCTGCAGGACCTCTGGGACACCCTGGGGGCCGCCTGGAACTTCGTGGCCGAGGCGGTGAGCAAGGGGTGGGCCAGCCTCACGGGAGGGCTCAGCGGGGCTTCGGCAGAAAGCCCCGGGCTTCCCCTGCCCGCCCCAGGCCCTGGGGGGAGCCCAGCCCCTTCCCCGGGAGGGGGCCTCGGTCAGGGGCAAAGCCCGTACCTTGGGGCCGCAAGCGGAGGCACCCCGGTTTCGGGAAGCAGCACGGGCCCCACGAGCCCCGGCATCTCCGAGCAGCTTCTCGCCGAGGCCCAAAGCGCTCCCTCCACCCGGGAGGTGACGGAGGTGGTGGTGCGGGGCTTTGCCGAGCTCATCCGCCTCCAGGCCCAAGACTCCTTCCGGGCGGTGCAGGAGATGAAGAACCTGGCGGCCCAGCAGGCCCTTACCGTGGAGCAGCTTGCCCAGGTGAACCAGAACCTGGTGGAGCTCATCCGCCTTCAGGAGAAAAACCAGGTGGATGAGCTCCGGGCGGCCATGTCCAAGGTGGCGGCCCAGGCGGAGGCCACCTCGGCCCGGTATGTGTCTGCCGCTGAGGCCATGAAGGTGCTGGCCCAGCAGTGGCGGGCCCAAAGCGGGGGGCTCCCCGGAGGTGGGCCGTGAAGCGGCTTTGGGTCCTCCTGCCTTTCCTCCTCCTCGCGGCCCTGGCCGATCCGCCCCCGCCCCCCCAGGGCCAGATCGACCAGGGGGTGCGGGACTTCGTGACGGGGGTCCTGGGGGCCATGCTGAACCTCAACGACTGGATCGCCCTCTTCAAGGCCGCCATGCGGGACTTCCAGTCGGGGGCCTACACCATCGGGCGGAGCCTGATCGTGGTGGGCCTCATCTGGAGCCTGCTCCGGGCAGTCTACTACGGGAGCCTGGAGGAGATCCTGGCAGCCATGGCCCGGGTGGTCTTGGCGGGGGGGTTCTTGTGGTTCGGGGAGGTCCTAGACCAGACCTTCGGCGGAGTGGATGGGGTTTACTACGCCGTCACCAACACCTTCCGCACGGAGCTCGCCGATGCCATCACCGAGGCCAGCAACAACCTGAAGGCCCTGGGGGCGGTGATCAACCCCCTCTTCACCATCGTGGCCATCCTCGAGGCAGGAGTGGTGAACGCCGCGGGCACCTACCTGAACACGGCGAACGGCCCCGACTGGTTGGACAAGGTGATGTCCGGCATCGGCACCGCCGCCCAGCTCCTGAACCCCGCCTCCCTCCTCCTGGTGCCCTTCGTCATCACGGCCATGGTCCTCACCGTGATCATCTCCACCATGTTCATGCTGGCCTCCGCCTTCTGGCCCATCGTGGCGGGGAGCATCGCCCTGCCCATCGGACTGGGGCCAAGCCTCTTCGGGCGCTGGCTTTCCGTGGTGGTGTGGGCCTTCATCATGGGGGCGGTGGGGCCCTTTGTGGTGCGGGGGGGCATGGAGCTCGGGGTGGCCCGGCCCGCCGCCTACATCGCCAGCCAGGCCAAGACCATCGTGGACGACACGGTGAAGGCCCTCACCGACCAGTACCGCACCAACCGAGAGGTGTTCGCCCAGAACCTGCAAAACCTGGCCACCGCCAACCGGTGGGACCCCAGGATCTGCGGCTTCGAGGTGGTAGTGAACCCCACGGACGGCAGGCTGGACTACCGCAACGTGGAGCCGGACCCCAACGCCGTCCTGTCCCCCCGGGCCTGCGGGATCATGACCAAGGAGGCCATCGGGCTCACCATGCGGCAGGTGGGGGTCACGGTGGCGGGGATCGCCAAGGGCCTGGTGGACATGTTCCAGGCCTGGGTGCAGACCCTCTTCATGACCATGGGGGGCATGGCGGCGGCCCTCCTCATCACGGGGTACCTGGCGAGCCTCGTCGCCAGCTTCTTCGGCGGGCTTTCCCTGGCCGTGACGGCGGCGGCCATCGGCTACGCCACCGGGCTCGCCCAAAGGTCTATGGGTGGGGTGGTGCAGGCGGGGGCCGGGGCGGTGCAGGCGGCGGGCATGGCCGCAGGGGCGGCGGGTGCCCTGGCGGGGGGCGTGGCCGCCAAGGGGGCCCAGGCCTACGGGGCGGCCAGGGAGTGGATGGCCTCGAGGGGAGGGGGCGGGGACGTGCCCCCAAGCTACGAGCGCACGGCTCTTGGTCAGGAAGACCCAGGGGCGGTGCCTTGGAGGCACCGGGCGGTGGGCTACGGGCCGGAGAGCCAGCCCATCGTGGTGCGGAGCGGCCCCGGGGAGCCCGTGAGCTACACCCCTCAAGGGCCCCTGGAGGGGAACCCGGCCCCCACGGCCCCCGGCAGGTGGACGGACAGGTCCCCCTACAGCCGCCCCTCCGGGGAGGTGGTGGAGGGGCCCCCACCCCCAGGGAGGTGGGCCGGGCGGGGGGGCCAAACTTGGGTAAAGGGCCCTGGTGAGGAAGGAGGTGAAGGATGAAGCGCTGGATCGATCGCGGACCCAAGTGGATTAGGCGGGAACCTGTGGAGCACAAGCCCTACCAGCCAGGCTTGGAGGTGGTTTTGGCGGAATACCGGGGGGCTCCCGTGGCCCCTTGGCGCTGGACCGACCGGGCCCGGAAGAGGCGGTAGATGGACTCCCTCTTCGCCACGCCTCCCTGGCTTAGGCTCCTCCGGGCCCTGGGCTTCCTCCTCTTCCTGGGAAGCCTAGGGGTGGTCTTCTACCTGGGGGGGAGGGCGGGCCTCGAGGCCGCCCACCTCCTGGCAGGAGCGGGCTGGGACCGGGCCATCGGCAGGCCCGGGGCCCGGGGCCTGGAGTTCATGGGCCCCTGCATGCTGGCCCTGAACACCCCCTGCGGGGACCGGCTCAACCAGGTCTGGACGGAGCGCCTGGACCTGGACCTCATGCGACTTGTTCTGGTCCTGGGCTTCGTGGTGGGGCTTTCCCCCTTCGTGGTGAACCCGGCGCGGCCCAGGAAGCTCCCCGGCCTCGGGCGCTGGGCCACAGCCAAGGACCTGAAGCCCTACCTCACGGAAAGGGGGGCGGGGTGGTACGGGCAGGTGGGCCGCAAGCCCCTGCGGGTGCCTGAGGGCCTTAGGGTGGCCCACACCCTGGTGGTGGGCAAGCCCGGGCACGGGAAGACCTCGGGCTACTACCTGCCCAACCTCCTCTTGGACGCCAAGGAGGGCTGGACGGCCATCGTCTACGACCTCAAGTACCCCGACCGGGGCGGGCTCATGGAGGCCATGGCCTACTACAGCCACTTCGGGCGCCCGGTGTACGCCTTTACCCCTTGGGGGGAACGCTCCTTCCGCATCAACTTCCTGGAGGGGGCCGAGGACCCGGTGCAGGCCAAGCTCATCGCCGAGATCTTCGTTCCCAGAAACCCCAAGGTGCCCGACTCCAAGGAGTTCTACCCGGGCCTCGAGCGGACCCTGCTCCAGGCCCTGATCCACGCCGAGGGGGTGGAGGGGAGGTACTCCCTGGCCCACGTCTACCGGATCCTGGGGGACGGGGTGGCCGGGCTCAAGGCCTACGTGGAGGTGCGGCCCTACCTGCAGGTGGAACTCAAGACCCTCCTGGAGATGCGGCAGGACCAGCTGGCGGGGATCCTGAACGGGGCCCGGAACCGCCTCTCCATCTGGCTGGACCCGGGCCTCGCCGCCGCCACGGAGCCCGGGCCCATGGAGGTCCCCTGGGCGAAGGTTTTCTCCGAGCCCAGCCTGGTCTACATCGGCGTGCCCCAGGAGCTCATCGGGGACAACGCCTCGGGGTACGTGCTCCTCAAGCTCCTGAAGCGCATCGTGGACCTGAAGACCCTCCAGCACGCTAACCGGAACGGGGGCAGGCTCAAGGTGCCCGTGAGCGTCTACTGGGACGAGTTCCCCAACTTCGGCTTCCTCCCCGGGATCAAGGAGAACCTGGGCACCATGCGCTCCCGGAGGGTGGCCTACCACATCGCCGTGCAGAACACGGACCAGGGGCGGGCCGTCTACGGGGAGGAGTGGGAGGCCATAGAGGGCACCTTCGCCCAGCGGGTCTACTTCCTCTCGGGGCTTTCGGACAACGACGCCGAGAGGCTTTCGGAGATCCTGGGGGAAACCTCGGTGATGCAGGAGGTGCGGGGCACCACCCGCAAGGGGGTCCTGCCTATTCCCACGGCCCGGTCCTTGGGGGAGCGGGAGGTGGCGAGGCCCCTCCTTTCCCCGGAAGAGATGCGCACGGCGGAGAAGGGGGAGGCGGTGGTCCTCCTGGAGGGGGTGCCCCCGGTGCGGATGCGCCTTTATGGCATGTGGCGGAAGGAGCACCTCCTCCATGGCCTTTGGGAGAAGGCCCGCAAGGCGGAGGCCAAGGTGCAGGGCATCCCCTTGCCCAAGGCGCGGCCCAAGGTGGAGCCCCCGGCCTCCCAAGGGCCTTCCCGCACCCCTTGGGCCGAGGACCCCTCGAGGGCTGCCAGCCTCCTCCTCTACCTGGAGGCCCTCACCGCCAGGCTGCCCCGGTTCAAGCGCTACTACGTGAAATCGGAGACCAATCGGCTGGACATGGACTTGCCCGAGGGGTTTCCCCTGCCGGAGCCCGCCTGGGCCAAGCGGGGGTGGTGCCAGGTGGAGGGGGAGCCTCCCCGGCTTTCCCTCACCAAGGGGGGCCTCGAGGCCCTAGAGAAGGAGGAGCGGGGGGGCTACCACGCCCTCATCCGCTGGTGCCGGGTGGTGGAGAGGTGGCACAAGGACCACCGGGGAGAGCCCGTGCCCGAGGCTTTCTCCCTCCCCCGGGAGGAGGCGGAGCGGGTGCTCTTGAGGCGGGTGTGCGGGGAAGGAGTGGAGGTCTTGGGGGATGAGGTGCGCTTGCGTCCTGGTCTTGGTCTGGCTGGCTTCCGTTGCCCTAGGGAAGGAGCTCACGCCCCTGGAAGCGGCGGAGGCGGTACGGAGCGCCACGGGGGAGGTGATGGTCCAGGTGGGCCTTCTGGACCTGAAGCCCCTGGCGGAGGCCCTGAGGCAGGCCCGGGTGGAGCGGGGGGTGAAGGTGTACCTGCTCACCACGGCTGAGGGCCTGGTGCACCGGGCGAGCTACGCCCCCTCCCTGGCCCTGGTGGGGGCGGCGGTGCGGTTCGCCCCCAGGGTGGAAGGGGAGTTTTTGGTGGTGGACCGCAAGGCGGCCTTTCTTTTGAGGCGGGGCTACCTGGCCACCACCCTGGAGGAGGCCGCCCCGGAGCCTCTGGTGGAGCGCTTCTACCGGGCCTTTTTGGGGGCGGTGCCCTTCGGCGTGGAGGACTGGATCCACCGCATGTACCAGCGGGAGTACCTGAGGCAAGGAGGTGGCCGATGAACCTGGAGCGCTTGGGAAGCTTGGCGGGCAAGGGGGTGGGGGTTTTGGGCCTTTTGGTCCTCCTCCTCTCCCTCATCCGGCTGGACGGGGCCGGGGTGGGGCTTGGGGTGATGCTCACCCTCTACGGGCTTGGGCTCCTCCTCCTCTCCGGGGTCTACGGGGAGCTCAAGGCGGTGCGGGAGGCCTTGGGGAAGCGGTGGGACGGCTAGCGGCCCTCTTTTTCCTCCTGGTGCCCGCCCTGGCCTGCGGGCACATCCCCCATGACCTCTGGCACCTCACCTGGCGGCACGCCCGGGCCTGGGGGGTGGACCCCTACCTGGTGGCGGCGGTGGTCTGGGTGGAAAGCGGCTACTGCCCCCAGGCGGTGGGGCGGGCGGGGGAGGTGGGCCTGGGCCAGTTCATGCCGGGCACCTGGACCCGCACCACCGGGGCCCCTCCCGAGTGGCGGGCGCACCCGGAGTGGGCCCTGTGGGCCACGGCCAAGCACTTGCGGGAGCTCTACCTGGCCACAGGGGACTGGCGGAAGGCCCTGGCCGCCTACAACGCCGGGCTCGGGGCGGTGCGCTCGGGGCGGATCCCCGCCTCCACGGAGCGCTACGTGGAGCGGGTCCTCCGGGTCTACCGGGGCTTCCTGCGGGGTGGGGGATGACGGAGTTGCCCATCCTTAGCCTCCTGGAACGCCTGGGGCACGAGGTGATGGCGGGGTCGTGGGTCCACCTGGTCCTGGGCTTCCTCTTGGGGTACGCCCTGGCCCGCTTGGTCCTGGTGGTGCTGCCCCCCTTGGCCATCCTCTACGCCCTGGCCTGGGCCATGGGCCGGGCGGACCCTGGGACCTTGGCGGGGCTTTTGGAGGGCTTGGGCCGGGGGGTTTGGGCGCTTCTTGCGGGAGCCCCCTTGGGCCTTTCCCTGGGGCTTTTTGGTGGCTTCCTTTCGGGGGTGTCGGACCGATGAGTGTGCGCATACGGGAAGGCTTTGAGCGGGAGTTCGCCCTCCTCATGGAGAAGCTTCCCCCATGGATAAGGCGGGAGGTGGAGGGCCACGGGGTGGATTTGGAGGAGCTAGCCCTGGACCTGGGCTACCCCCTGGCCTACACCGTGGGGGGCAGAACCTTCTACTCGGAGCGGGAGGTGCGCAAGGAGGACCTGGACTTCGTGCTCCACCGGGTGGGGGGGTTCAAGGAGAACAACCGGGCGGGCCTCGAGGGCACCCTCCACCGCATCAGCCGCATCCTCTCCGCCTTGGAGGAGATGGCGGGGATCACCATCCGGGTGGGGAAGTTCGTGGAAGGGGTGGCCGAGCCCCTCAGGCCCTACCTGGTGGAGGGGGGCGGGAGCCTCCTGGTGGTGGGGCCGCCCCGCACGGGGAAGACCACCCTCCTCCGGGACATCGTGCGCATCCTGGCGGAGGTCTACGGGAGCCGGGTGGTGGCCGTGGACACCTCCAACGAGATAGGGGGGGATGGGCTCATCCCCCACCCCGGGATCCGCCCCGCCCGCCGGATGCAGGTGCCGGACCCCCCCAGCAGAAACCAGGGGCGGGTCATCTACCAGGCCATCGCCAACCACTCCCCGGAGATCGTGGTGGTGGACGAGATCGGCTACAACGAGGACGTCCAGGAATGCCTCACCGCAAGCCGTAGAGGGGTGCGGGTGGTGGCCACCGCCCACGGGGAGAGGCTTCTGGACGTGCTGGAGAACCCCGCCCTGCACCCGGTCCTGGGGGAGCCCGACCTCAAGGCCCGGGCCCGGCGCACCCGGCCCGCCTTCGCCATGGCCCTGCAGGTGGTGGGCAAGGGGCGCTTCCTCCTCTACCCCGACCTGGGCCAGGCCTTGGACGACCTCCTGGAGGGAAGGGAGCCCGAGGGGGTGCGCTTGGGGGTTTGGGAATAAAGGGTGGCCGCACAAGGGCCCGATCTACAGGGCTTCGAACGCTTCCCATTCGGTAGCCCCCTGGCTGGCCACATCCACCCGGGAACACCAGAAATCCCCTCCGGCACGGCACAAGCCCCCTCTGTTCCCGGTATTCCCGGAGATTCCGGGGCCTACTCCCTTAGGCGGTTGCGAGAGGACCACAGCTTTTTTCGCTCCTTGTGGGGACTACAGCGTTTCGTCTGCCGGGTCCAAACCACACCAGAGGATCAGGGCGATGCGGAGACCAGGTATGGAAAGGTGTCCCGTGGCCACCAAGACCATCACCGTAGCGCTAGCCAGAGGCTGCAGGCGCACCCTGTAACCGTTCGCCCCCAGGGTCCATACCATGGCGTGCAGGGCCGTGCGCTTGTTGCCGTCTATGAAGGGATGCCCCTGGCAGAGCCGGTATCCCACAGCAGCCACCTTAGTGAACAAGGTGGGGTAAGCGTCCTGCCCTCCGGCACTCTCCGTGGGTGCATAGGCCGCACGCTGCAAAGCTTCCTTGTCCCTAAGTCCCGGAAGACCCCCCGTTTCGCCTATGATTTCCCGGTGAGCCTCCCGGATGGCCTCCGGGGTCAAAAACTTGTGCCCGCCGTGGCGGTAGTAGAGCTTGGCAGGCACAGCAGGGCCTTAGTACCGCGCTAGGAGCTGGAAGGTCTCCAGGTTCTCCTCCAGGATGCGGCGCATCAGGGCCCGGGCCTCCCTGTCCTCCTTGAGGCTCCCACGCTTGACCCCGACCAGACCCTTGCGCACAAGCCCCTTCTTCCCCTTGATCCCAAGCCGCCTCATGCCCTTAGGGTACCACCGGGAAACCTACGGGAAAAGCTCCCTCCCACGCTTCCTCGAGATTCCCGGGAACACAGGGGCATTGGGGCCGGAGGCCTGCGGCCTCGAGGCGCCTCACCTCCCGGAAGGAGAGGGGCCTAAGCGGCCCCAAGCTCCACCTCCACCTCCCGCACCACGGGCACCCGGGTGGGGGTGGGAGGTTCAAAGTAGAGCTCCAGGGCTTCCTTGAGATTGGCCAGGGCTTCCTCTTCGGTAGCCCCCTGGCTGGCCACATCCACCTCCAGGCACTGGGCCACCCAGAGGTCCCCTTCCTGCCAAAGGTGGGCGGTAAAGGTGCGCTTCACGCCCTAAGGATACAACTTCCCCTTCATCCGCTTACTCCCCCGGTGCGCAAGGTAAGTAATGTGTTGCTATTCAATCATAGGTCATGTATTCTATGACTGACATGAAGCGCTTGTCCCTTCTCGCAGGTATGGCGGCGGTGGGGCTTCTGGCCAAGGCCCAGATGGCGGACGTGCCCCGGGGGCACTGGGCGGAGGCGGCGGTGCGGGCCCTTCTGGAGAAGGGCATCCTCACCGGCTACCAAGACGGCACCTTCCGGGGCCAGCAGGCCCTGAGCCGCTACCAGGCGGCGGTGATGCTCTACCGGGCCTACCTCACCTGGACGGAGGAGGTCCTGGCCCAGGTGCGCAAGACCTTGGAGGACGCTGGCCTAGCCCCGGAGCGGGTGGCGGAGGCGCTTTCGGGCCTGGCCGCCCTGCAGGAGGCCTTGCCCCAGGTGGAAAGGGCTTTGGCGGAGCAGGGGGTGCGGCTTGAGGCCCTGGGCGCGGACTTGGAGGAGCTCAGGGCGGCCCTCGTGAGCCTCCTGGAGGCCCAGGGGGAGGCCAAGGCCCAGGCCGACAAGGTGAAGGCCCTGGAGGAGGCCCTGGCCCGGGCGGACGGGGCCTACCGGGAGCAGGCCTCGAGGCTGGCCGCCCTGGAAGCCCGGCTCGCCGCCCTGGAGCGGGCGGTGGAGGAGCTGGCCCGAAGCCTCAAGGAGGCGGAGGAGGCGAGGCTCAAGGAGGCCCAGGCCACGGGGCGGCGGGTCTACGCCCTGGAGGAGCGGGCCAAGGCCCTGGAGGAGGCAACCCGGAGCCGGGCGCAAGGGGAGGTCTTCCTGGGGGTGGGGGAGGGAGGCCCCCTGGCGGGGCTCTCCTTGCGCTACGGGGAGGCGCACCTGCGCCTGGGGACGGACGGGGCGGAGGCCGCCTTGCGGGCGGGCCCCCTGGAGCTCCGCTACCGGGACGCCCTGGGCCGGGAGGCCCTGGCCCGCTACGGCCTCTTCAGCGGGATCCGCTTCCTGGGAGAGGTGGGGGTGGGGGACGGGGGCTACCTCTTCGGGGCCGCCTACGTGGAGCACGAGCGCCAGGGGGGGCTTCTCCCTGGGGTCTACGCCCGGCTTGGGGCCGGGGCGGGCCTGGTGGGGGGCGAGCCCGGCAGGTACTGGCTTGAGGCCCAAGGGGGCGCCCTCCTGGGCCCGGTGGACCTCACCCTGGGCTTCGGGCGCTACTTCGGCCTGGGGGAGGGGGATACGCCCCTTTCCGCCCTTTTCCTGAGCGCCACCTACCCCGGGGCGGGCTTCGCCCTAAGCCTGCGGGGAGCCTATGCGGTGCCCCACGAGGACATCGGGCGGGAGAGCGCCTACTTCGTGGCGGGCGGGGTGGAGGCCTCCCTGGCCCCCTTCCGCCTCACCCTCACGGGCGGCTACCGGGACGGCCTCCGGGGGTTCGGGGTGGCCTCCTATGCCGAGCGCTTCCGCTTCACCACGGCCACGGGGTTCTTCGGCGGGGTGCGGGTGGGGTATGAGGTTCGCTTCTAAGGCCGGGCTCCTCGCCCTTTTGGGCCTCCTCTCCGGGTGCGGGGAGTTCGCCCAGGAGTTCCAGGGGCCCGCCCGGCTCCAGGTGGTGGGGGCCAAGGAAGGGGCCTGCCTCACCGTGAAGGTCCAGGGGCAGGCCCAGACCCGGTGCGACGGGGACCTCTTCCGCTTCCGGGGGCTTTCCGGGGAGTACCCGGTGGAGGTCCTGGCCGAGTGGCGGGGGGTTCCCGTGCAGGGCTTTGCGGGACGGGTGCGCCTCCAGCCTGGGGCCACAGCCCGGGTGGAGGTGGCCCGCAAGACCCTCTCCTTGCAGGTGGAGGCCTCCTGGGCGGGGGGCGGGGCGGTTTACGAGGCCTGGGTCGGAGGGGAGTGGGCCTTTGGGGTGAGCGCCTTCCCCGACAGCCCCCCGGGGGGCCTCGAGGGCATGGTCCTGGTGGCCCGAGGGGGGCCTAGCCTCGCCGTGCCCACGGCCCCCAGGGTGGCGGTGCGGGTCAGGGACGGGGCGGCGGAGGCCCGGGTCTTGGTGGAAGGCCCCGCTGAGGGCCTCCGGGTGCGGGTGCCTGCCCCCCAGTACGCCCCCATCCGGCTCACCCCAGAGGGGCTGGCCTCGGGGACGGCCTGCGTGGCCGCCTTTTTGGGGGAGGTGGAGGCGGCCCGGTCCTGCACGCCCCCCTTCACCCTCTCCCTGGTGCCCCCGGACGGGAACTACCGGGCGATCGTGGTGCGCTCCTTCCGGGACGGCTTCCCCTACCAGGAGGGAGAGGTGAGCGCCAAGGCGGGGGAGAGCCGCACCGTGCCCATGGCCCGCAAGCGGGTGCGGGTGGCCCTCACCGCCCCCGGGTTCACGGCGGACACCACGGCCTACGGAGAGGTCTGGCTGCGCCCGGAGGACCAGGAGGGGGTAGCCCTCTACGGGGACCCCTCGCCCCCCGGGTACCCCGGCTACCGCCTGGCGGACCGGGCCATGGTGGTGAACGGGGTGGCGGAGCTTTCCGCCCCCACGGGGCGCATGGTCCTCTTCCGCCTGGTGGGGGCCAGGACCACGGAGGGGGTGGTGGACCTCCTGGACGGGGAGAGGCGGGTGGTGCTGCCGTGATCCTGGCCAAAGAGGTGGTTCCCTTGGCGGGCCTGGCCCTTCTCACCCTGCTTGGGGCCTACTTCCTGGTGGAGCTATTGGGCCAGAACCCCGCCACCACCCTCCTGGTGCTCTCCCCCGGGCTTCGCTACCTCTTCCGGGGGCGGGTGGGGGTGGTTTACGGGGGAGCGGTGCTGGGCCTGGCCGGGGGCATGGTCCTCTATCTGGGGGGGCCTTACGCCGCCCTGGCCTACCTGGCCCTGGCCCTGGCGGTGGACGGCTTTCTTCGGAAGGAGGAGGAGGGCTACGGGTTCATTGTGGCCTTTTTCCCCGCCCTCCTGGGTTCCTACCTGGTCCTGGTGGCGGCGGGTTAGGAGGCGTGTATGGCGCTGGAAGCGGTGTGGCAGGAGGTGGAAGAGCGCCTGGCCGCCCTGGAGCCCGGGGTGGCCCAAGAGGTGGTGCGTAAGGCCAGGGAAACCCAGGTCTCCCGGCGAGCCCTCGAGGTGTACCGTGCCCTCACGGGCAAGCGGGCCACCCCCCTGGAGGGGCCCCTGCTCCAGGTGGCCACGGTGCTCGTGAACGAGCGTCTGGCCGCAAGCTACGAGGAGGCCCTGGTCGCCTTGGGGGTAGAGGGAAACCCGGAGGGCGGTGCCCTTCAGGAGGGGGAGGGCGGGGACGTTCCGCCCACGCCTGAGCCCCCAGAAGGGGAAGAGGGCCCGGCGAAGCCCCTCGCCTCGGGTGAGGTGGAGGGCGAGGGGGCCAAGGACGAGCGCAAGTGGCGCCAGGCCTACCAGGCGGTTTTCGGGGAAGACCCCTCGAGCAACCCCCTTCTCTACAGGGAGCGCTTGCGGCAGGCCCTGCTCTTCTACCACCCCGACCGGGGCAGGCGGGCGGCCCTCGAGGCCGTGCGGGAGATGGAGGAGAGGCTGAGGGCTTCCCAGGCCCGGGCCAGCGAGCTCTTGCGCCTGGCGGAGGCGGTGGCCCCACCGGGGGATGGGTCCGACCTCCCCCGCAGGGACCTTGATGCCGCCCTCATCCAGATCGGCAGGCTTTCCGCCCAGGTAGAGGAACTGGGAAGGAAGCTGGCCCGCCTGGAGGAGCGGGTCCAGCGGGAGGCCACCCGCTACGGGGGCGTGAAGGCGGCCCTGCAGGGGCACTACGCCGAGCTCAAGGCCCTGAGGAGGGGCCTCGAGGCCCTGGAGGGCCATGGGGGCGCCGACCTCAAGCGGGTGGAGGGTCTGGTGCGGAGCGCCAAGGCGGAGGCCCTGGCGGAGATGGAGGAAAGGCTCCGCTTGGCCACGGACCTCTGGCGGGGCGAGGTGGAGCCCCGGCTCAAGGCCCTGGAGGAGTGGGCCAAGCGCATCACCGAGGCCTTCCGCCGCACCCTCGAGGCCAAGGGCCGGGGCAAGGGCCTCTTCGGCCTTTTGGGAGGGAAGGAATGAAGGAGACCGTGGTCCTGCGGGCGGGGGACATGGTGGTCTTCCTCCCCCGGAGCCTGTTTCGGGAGGACGTGGAGGGCGTGGTCCAGGTGGGGGAGCACCAGGTGCCCGCCAAGGTGATCTACGCCGCCTGGGCCCTGGGGGCGGACCAGGGGGTGAAGGCGGGGGTGGTCCTGGGGGCGGGGCTGGTCCTCTTTGGGCTCCTCCTGCTCCTGCTCCTAAGGCGGGCCCTGCGGGGGGTTTGGGCCCGGAGGGTGCCTAAGGTGGAGGGGTGGCGCCCATGGTGAGGCTCTACGCCCAGGCGGCCATCGCCGCCGCCGCCATGCCCGTGGTGGGCTTCATCACCGGGAAGGTGGTGGGGGAGGCCTCCGACAAGGCCCCCATCCTGGCCTGGACGGGGGTTTTGGTCTACGCCACCGCCCTGGCCGCCAGCTACGCCCACCTAAGGCACTACTACGCCCGCTTCGACGCCGAGGGGGTGCGGGCCGCCCCCTTTATCGCCTTCGCGGTAGAGGCGGCTACCTTCTACCTCTCCTTCGCCTCCGTGATCCTGGGCTCCACCTGGGCCCTTTGGGGGAGCCTGGTGGGGGCGGGGGTGGTCTTCTGGGGGAACCTGACCTCCATGGGCCTCGGGCTCAAGGGGCGGCTGGGGGCGGAACGCCGGGAGAGGGCCGTGTCTTTGGAGGCCGATTTGTCCCGGACCAGCCGGGAGGGGGTGTTCCCCCCGTGGAACGGAACGGATGCCGTTCGCACCCCACGGGACGGAACGGATCCCGTTCGCACCCCATGGAACGGGAACGGAACGGATGCTGTTCCCACCCCGCCCCCGGGGGAACGGGAGGCCGGAACGTCCTGGGTACGGGAAGCCCCGCCCGTGAACGGAGAGGCCGGGGCGGAGGAGGAAGGGGAGCTTTCCCGGCTCCTCGAGGCCCTCTCCTCCCCCAAGGGGCCAAGCGCCTTAGCCCGGGAGCTCTCCTGGCCCAAGTCCACCGTGGCCCGCAGGCTCAAGCGCCTGGTGGAGATGGGCCTGGTGCAAAGCGATGGCGGCGTCTACCGCAGGGCGGAAGGGGCTTCCGCCTGAGGTGGGCGGGGTCTTGGCGGGCCTCCTGGAGGGGCCTTACGGGGCGCTCTTCACGGGGGTCCTCCTGGGCCGCAAGGTGGGGTGGCGGGAGGCCCTCTTCTCCGGCCTCGGGTGGATGGGGGCCGGGATGCCGGGAGGAAGCCTTCCCATGGCCCTGTGGGTGGGCCAGGGAGTCTTGCGCCTTTGGGAGAGAGGGGGAGGGCACCGAGCCCTTGGGGTTCTGGCCTTCCTCCTGGGAGGGCTCCTGTTCCGGGGGCTTTGGCTTGCCCCCTTGGGCGTTCTCCTGGCGGAACGGGGCCCCTGGCCTCGGGCGGGCCACGCCCTGGTGGGGCTTGGGGTCTACGGCCCCTGGGGGGTCCTGGCGGTCCTCGGGGCCTGGGGGGCGGAACGCCTGGGGTGGAAGGACGGTGGGGGGTCGTTCCGGGGGATGGACCTCCCGGTATTCCTCTATGGAACGGCCCTGCTCCTGCGGGGAATGGTCCTGATGCTATGGTCCTGAGCCTCTTAGGGCTGTTCCTGGTCCTCGTCCACTTCCTTTGGAGGGCCGCCGCCTCCTCCGGTGGAGCCGGGTGCCCACGGAGGAGGCGGCGGGGGCTTTTGCGGAACGGGCGCTGAGGCGGTACATGACCGGGTTCCGGGTGGAACGGGGATGGCGGAACGGGGTGCGGCACGTGGTGGGGTGGTTGTGGGGGGGGGTAGGGGTGGGCATTTCTTAGCTACAAGGTGCTTTGGTGAACTCAGTATGTAGCTAAGACAACGCCCATCAAAAACCCCGGAGCCTCTCGCCCCGGGGTGCCATGTAGGAGAAGGCTGAGCCTTCCAAGAGCTAGTCTATCACGCCTCTGCCTTCTTGGGGGGGAGAACGGTGGCTTCCAGACCCCCTTCGCCCTCCCTGACCTTCAGGGTACCCCCCGCTTCCGCCGCCTCCCGGAAGGCGGCGAGCCAGGCGTGGGTCTTGGGAGCTTCCCGCAGGTCCACATCCAGATAGGGCCCCAGGAGGGGGTCTTCCCCCAGGAGGAGCCGCACCTTCTCCTCCTCGCCGTTTTCCCGGGCCACCAGCTGGAAAAAGCCCGCCAGGTTCTCCAGGTAGCCCCGGTCCTGCCCCTTGGGCTTGGCGTACTCGCGGAAGACTTCAGCCAGCATGGCAACAGTGTAGCATATTGGTCATCAGTTGCTAAGTGTGTGTCAAATTGGATATCCTGGTAATGCCATGAAGGAGAAGGTGCTGATCCTCAAGGAGATGCGGCAGGTGCAGGTCTTCAAGGATGCCTTGCGGAAGGCCGTACCGGGTGGGGTAGAGGTCCAAGAAGACCACGGCTGGCCTCGCCCGGCCCTCAGGGTGCGGGGTGCTACCCCGGGGCAGATCCTGGCCGCGGCCACCTGGGCGGGCTTTGAGCCGCAGGCGGTGCTGGAGTAGAGCCTTCCAACCTTTCCGCCCTGGAAGGACTTCCTTATCCTTCCGGGGTTTTGCTTTTGGAAGAGCGTAGAATAGGACGAGGTGGCGCCACGGGCTCCCCACGGGGCCCATCGGGAGGAAGCGATGAGCCGCATCCGCGAGCAAAACCGCAGGCTGGCCTTCCAGGCCCTGAAGGAGGCCTCCTTGAGCCCCTGGTTCTGGGGGCCCCTCCTCCTGGCCTTTGGGCTCCACCTGGCCCGGACCGAGCCCTGGCTTCTCCTCTTCGTGGGAGCCCTGGCCCTGGCCCCCTTCCTCCTCCGGGCCCTGGCCCGGATGGAGCCTAGCCCCCTCTTCGACCCCGAGTGGGCCACCTACCGGGAGACTCGGAGGCTCCGGGAAGAGGTAGAGCGCCTCAGGCGGGCCTTGGACAGGCGGTAAACCTTTCGGCCCCCAGCTTGCGCCAGGGGCCTACTCGGTGGAGGTACAGCCGACACCATCCGGCAAGGGGCATCGGCTGGCACCCTTAGCCTAGCACGGTTGCGCCTTCCCCGCAAGAAGTAGTACTATGCGGGTGGAGGTACAAGATGAAGGACACCATCCGGCTCATGGCAGAGGCGGTCCGGCCTTTGGCCACGAGGGAAGAGGTCATGAGGAGCTTCGTCGCCGGGGATCTGGAGGCTTTGGGGCGGCACTACTACGCCCTGGCCCTCAAAGAGGGGCTCTCCCGGGCCCATCTCTTGGGGGAGGAGGCCCTGGACCTGGCGCAGGAGGTGGCCCTCAAGACCCACAGCGCCCTCAAGGCCTGGCGGACGGGGGAGCGGAAGCTTCCCAAGCTCAACTCCAAGGGCCTCACCTTCTGGGTGGTGGTGGAGGCCGACCGCGCGGTGCGGGAGTGGTTCTACCGCAACCGGGGGGTGGGGTACACGAGCTCCCGCCTGGTGGCCAAGGTGAAGCAGGCCGCCGAGAGGCTTCAGGGCGACCTCGGGCGTGCCCCCACGCCGGAGGAGATCGCCCAGGAGCTTGGGGTCCTGACCGAGGTGGTGGAGGAGGCCCTGGCCCTGGCGGAAGCCGAGGCCATCCTGAGCCTGGACGACACCACGGAGGAAGGGGACACCCCTTACCGGGAGTTTGCGGGGTACGACCCTCACGAGCGGGAGCGGGAAGAGGCTCTGGCCTTCGAGGCCCTGGAGGAGGCCATCGAGCGCTACGGCCTCCGGCAGAAAATCGGGGCGGAAGAGGCGGAGCTTCTGGAGCGCTTCCTGGAGGAGGGCACCTTGGAGGAGGAGGAGCTTTCCAGGCTGGAGGCCGCCCTCAAGCAAGCCATGAACAAGGCGGCGGCGTAGGCTGGCAACCCTTTGGCCCTGGGAGGACGCCCTTTTCCTTCCGGGGTTTTCTCTTTTGTTGCTACTTCCTCGCCAGAGTGATAATCTGAGGTCGGAGGTACAGCCATGACCAAGGTCAGCGTGCGGTCGCTCTTTGGCGGCAGGGAGGCGCGGTCGGTGCAGGAGGCCCTCGAGGTTCTCCGGGAGCTCTGGAAGGAGGACGGGACGGTGCGGAACCTCTTGAGCAAGGCGGCCCGGGAAGGCTACGTCCTGGTGGACACCAAGGACATGCCCGCCCACCTTTTGGCCGCCCTAAAGACCGCCCTGGCCCGCCTCCGGGAGCGCCTGGGGGAGGAGAAGCCCTCCACCCTCCTGGTCAAGCAGACCGGGAAGGGCCAGGAGGAGCGCAAGCCCATGACCTGGGAGTCCCCGGAAGGGGTGCGCTACGCGGTGCATCCCCACGACCTCGCGCCCCGTGAGGAGCGCCATTGGGGCTACCGGGACCAGCGGGTGGAGGAGGCCAAGGCCTGGGTGGAGCGGTTTCTCGCCCACGCCGAGGTGGAAGAGGGGCCTTCCCTCCTGGAGGAAGCCCTGGAGCGGGAGGACAACCCCCACTTCCGCCGGGACGACCTCATCCCCGCCGACCTGGAGGCCAGGCTCAGGACCCTGGGCTGGAAGGGCACCCTCGAGGAGCTCCCGACCCTGGTGGCGGGCCTGCCCGCCAGGGAGGAGGCGTTCCGGCAGGCCGTGGGGTCCATCCTCGCCCTGGTGGACCCCGTGAGGAAGGAGGCGGTGGCCCTCAAGACCCCCATGGGCTGGGAGGTGCGGGGGCAGGCGTCCAAGCGGGTCATGAAGGCCGTGCTCGCCCTGGGCCTCCTGCAGGACCTCTTGCAGGGGGAGTGGAGCGTGGGCGAAGCCCGGCGCCTGGCCCAGGACGTGGAGCCCTACGCCCCTGGCCTTTTGGACAAGCTGGAGGCCATCGGCGCCCTCCGGCAAGCCGCCTACCTCCTCAAGCAGTACGGGCGGAAGCGCCAGGTCGCCGTCTACCGCGACCTCGCCACCGGGGAGCCTGTCCTGAAGGCCCCGGTCCTCGCCTAGGTAGACGCCCTTAGCCCTGGAAGGATGCCCTTATCCTTCCGGGGTTTTCGCTTTCCCGCCCGGTTGCGATGCACCCCAGGGGGCGAGCATAGCAAGTGTTGCCCTACTACCCCCCATTTCCCCAAAATCCCGCCTCATCCGTAGTGCTACCCCCCAAGGGGTGGCAAACCTTCGTGATGCTCGCCCCTAGGGGGGTGGCAAAGCTTTGTTGTGCAACCCCCCCAGGGGTGGCAAAGTCTTGGAGCGCTACCCCTAAGGGGGTAGCAAACCTTTGTGGTGCTACCCCTAAGGGGGTGGCAAAACCCAGGAGCGCTCAGGTGAAGGGCGAGCACACCCGTGGAGCGCACGCCCCCTGGGGCGGGCAAAGCGCCGGGGCGAGGCCTCCCGGGGGTGGGCGTGTGCCTTCCTCTGCTCGGGGCCCTCGAGGCCATCCCCCTGACCCCCGGCTTTCTGGTCTTATGGGGGCCTCGAGGTCCTCGGGGTAGTCCCTGGGGCTGACCCAGGTGGCCTCGAGGCCAACCCAAGTCCATGAGGCCAGGGGGCACGGGTGCCCCCCAGGTGCGGGCGCTATGGAACATCTACCCTTGAAGCTTTACCAGGCCAGCGAGCGGCTCAAGGCCTACGCCCGGATCGCCGGGAGCTTTGCCATCGCCTTCCGAGGGGGCAGGCCCACGGGGGTGAGCGGGCAGGCCCGGGAGACGGACTACGCCCTCCTTTTGGAGGACGCGGGGACCATCTTCCAAAGCACGGCCCTTGGGGAGGACGGCATCGTCCTGGTGAGCCCCGAGGGGGTGCGGGTGGCCTATAAGGCGAGCCTGGGGGCCTAGCGGCCCCACGGCCAGGGGCAGGAGGTGGGCGATGGTGGCCCTCATGCCCAACCTGGACGGCAAGCCCCTGGCCAAGGTTTCGGACAAGGCCCTCGAGGCCCTGGTGCGGCGGCACGGGGCCCAGGTCCACCCCCGCCTGGTGGCGGAGGGGTGGGTGGACTTGGAGGCCCTCGAGGCCCTGGGCTTCGTGGAGGTGGTGGAGCTCACCCCCCTTCCGGGGGAGCGGGTCCTGGTCCCCACCCCCACGGCCTGGCGGGTGGTGGAGGTGGCTTAGGGGCCAGGGGGGCCGGATGGCCCCCCGGGCTTCCTCGGGAGGTGCCCATGCAAGACCCCCTGGAAGAACTGGAAGCGGCGGCCCGGATGCTCCTGGCACAGGCCAGGGCCTTCCGGGAGCTCAAGGGGCGTTCCCCCCTGGCCTTCAAGGCCCTGAGGAGGGAGCTTCTGGAGGCGGGCGAGGCCTTGAGGGGTCTGGTGTCCCGGCTCTACGCCCTGGAAGTGCAGGTCAAGAGGACCCTGGGCGAGGACAACTCCGCCGAGGCCTTGCGGCGGGAGTACCTGTCTTGAAGGAGGTGGATATGGGCTACGGACACGCTTGGCACATTCCCTTGGAGGGCCTTCCCCTGGTGCAGGAGCGCCTTTCCGCCATTCTGGAGGACTTCGGGCGGCTCCTTCCCCACCTACCCCCCTTGGCGGGGCCCTTGGGGGAAGGGGAGCCCGTCTTCGGCCCTTCCGAGGTGGCCTTCAACGGGCCCCGGCCCGAGGACTACGAGGGCTTCGCCTTCCCTGGGCTTTTGGAGGGGGAGCCCTTCCTCTCCTCCCTGCACCCCGGCCACCACTACGGCTTCTGCAAGACGGGGCGGCGGCCCTACGACCTTGCGGTGCAGGCCTTTCTCCTGGTGGCCAAGGCCCACTTGGGGGAGTACCTCGCCCTCTCCAGCGATGGGGCCATGGCGGACTGGGCGGAGGCGGCGGACCTGGTGGAGGCGGTTCTGGGCCTCCTGGTGGACCTCGAGGCCGCCCTGGGGGTGCGCCTGGTGGAGGTGGAGGACGGCCAGGGAAGGCGCTTCCTCTTTGAGCGGAGCCTGAAGGCCATGGCCGAGGGCAAGCCCCTCCCGCCCCACCTGGAGCGCCTCGAGGCCTTCCTCCCCAGCTGGCCCTTCCGGGGGCCTTACCGGGTACTGGGGGAGGCCCGGCTTTTCCGCCCGGTCTTGAAGGCCGCCCACCTGGGGATGGGAGTGTACCGGGGGAAGGCCACCCCCTAGCCTTCCGCCCGGGCCACCACCTGGATCCGCACCTCGCCGCCCAGGGCTCGAGCGAAGCGCCGCAAGCTCTCCAAGCTGTGGCCGAAGTAGAAGGGGTCAAGGAGCCGGGAGAGGGCCGAAGGGGTAGTGCCCATGCGCTTGGCCACCTCCCGGGCGGTGAGGCCGCTGGCCTTCAAGGCCCGGCGGAGCTCCAGGCTCGTGGGGTTTACAGGATGAGGCTCCACGTAGGCCAGGAGGTAGCCCTCGCGGTCCCTCTCCGCTTCCTCCTCGGGGGTCAAGGGGCGGCCAGGGGGAGGAGGAGTCTGGCCCCCCTCCTGGAGCTCCAGAAGGGCCAGGGCCAGACCCTTGGCCAGGCTCCGTTCCACCTCCTCCGGGGTGGACTTGCCCCAGGCGTAAACGGGCAGGTCCAGGGCAAAGCCCCCCCACCTGCCTTTCTCGTCTTTCTCCAAGTAGCAGGGATAACCTTTCATCGCTCTTCCTCTGGGGCCGTTGCCCCGCTTCAACCCTTCTTCCGCTTCCCCGCCTTGCCCCGCTCCCGGAAGGGCGCTTCGGGAAGCCCGGCGTCCCGGAGGATTTTCTTGAAGGTGCCTATGGGAGGGGGGTCCTCACCGGGATCCAGGACCACCAGACGCCCGTCTGGGTGCTTCCACACCTCGTGGTCTCCCTTGCCTCTTTCGGACTGAGGTTCGAACCCCGCTTGCCTGAGCCAGCGCCGAAGCTCGCGGTACCTGGGAGGCACAAGTTTTCCGCTAATGGGAACCTCCTGGGAAACTGGGGCCTCTCGGGAATGGAACCCTCGAGGGTCCCCCTATATTCGCAAATCTGCGAACCCTTGTCAAGGGGTTTTGCCAAGCGAGGCCAGGGGGCCTTGCGGCCCCCCGGTCTTAGGCGAAGGAGGTCAGCAATGAGGGAGATTGCTGAGAGGATCAAGACCCTCCTGGACCGGGTGATCGCCCATGAGGGCGACCTCATCGCCTTTTACACCCTGGAAACCGAGAAGGCAGAAGAACTCCTGAAGCTTCTGGCCTTCTTGGAGGGCGAGCTGGAAGACTTGCTCTGGAAGTAGAGCTGGGGGGGCCAAAGGCCCCCCCTGGAAGAGGCGCAAGGAGGTGAAGGATGAAGATCACGGCCAAGGCGTACCTGGCGAGGAAGCCCGAGCTCATTTATACGGAAAAGGGCGTGCCCATCTGGAAGAGCTCGGTGGCGGTGCAGGGGCGGAGGAAGGAAGACGAGAGCCTCTTCATGGAGGTCCTGGCCTTCAACGGCCTGGCGGAGGCCCTGGGGGAGCTTGACCCAGGGAAGGGCACTTACGCCCTCCTGGAGGGGAGGCTTCAGACGGAGACCTACGAGGGGAAGGAGGGGAAGAAGACCCGCCTTGTCCTGGTCCTGGAGGCCTTTGCTCCCCTGGTACGGCCCAAAGTCAGCCGTGAGGCTACCTTGGAGGCGGAGGCCAAGGAGGGCGAGCCCGAGGAAGACCTCTTCTAGGTAAAAGGCTTAGGCCGGATGGTGTCCTGGGGGCCCCGGGGGCAAGTCCCCCGGGGCTGCCCCTTGAGGTGGAGCATGCGCGTGCGCGACCTTCCCTCTGAGGCCCTTCTTGTGCAGGACTCCCAGGACCGCCGAGCGGTGCTGGAAAGCGTGGGCCTCGGTCACGGGCCAGGCCTGGACCTCGAGGCCCTGGTGAGGGAGTACCCCACCCTTTTTGTAGAGGTGGGAGAAGGAGAGTATCGGAAGGTTTGGGGCATCCGTCGTTTGGTGCCCTACCTGGACGAACCCGTGGAGGTGCTTTATGCGGCAGCTTGAAGCGGATGTGCGTGAGGCCTTTACCCGGTTGCGGCAGGCCCTGGAGGGCCACCTGGAGGCCAGCCTGGCCCGGACCCGGGCGAAGGAGGCTCTTGAGGAGGCGGTGGCCCGGGGCCTCCTTTCCGGGGAGATCGCCGGGAAGAACGCCGAGGAGCGGGAGGCCAGGGCCAGGGCCCTCTACGCCCCCCTCTACCAGGCCCTCCAGGAGGCGGAGGAGGCTCTCCTCGTGGCCCGGGCGGAGGTGGAGGCGGCCCGGGCCCGGGCGGAAGAGGTTTCGCTTCTGGTGCGGCTTGCGGCCTCCGAGGTAGCATGAGGGGGATGCCGACCACCTTGCCCCCCAAGGTCCTGGAGGCGGCCCGCCGGGTGGAGGCCCTCCTGGAGGAGGCCAAAGCCCGGGGGGTGGTGCGGGCTTGGAGCCTCAGGCACCTCAGCGGGGAGCCCCTGCCTGGGGTGGAGGGGATCGCCTTCTACGGGCGGGAGGTTCCCCAGGAGGAGATCGACCGCCTGGAGGAAGCCTTCTTGGACCTGGAGGACGACCTGGACCTGGGGGTGGCGGTGATCCTGGTGCCCCATGACTGAGGTGGAAGCTCGGCGGGCCAGGGCTGGGGAGGACCTGGCCCTGGCCTTTGCCCTGGCGGAGAGGAGCCCCCGCTGGGCGGCGGTGGTGCTCTTCTATGGGGTGCATCATGCCCTTCTGGCCTGGGCCCTGGAGCGCTTGCCCCAGGCGCCCACTCCCCAGAGCTACGCCCAGGTCCAGGGCCTCTTGAAGCGGGCGGGGCTTCCCCGGGGGGTGCGCAAGGCCTACGAGCGCCTCCTGGGGCTTAGCTGGCAGGCTCGGTACGACCCCAAAGCGGGGGACGAGGCCCTTTGGACCCAGGCCCTGGAGGAGTACGCCCGAGTGGAGGCCTTTCTCCTGGGCCCTTGAAAAGGCATAAGGGGGGCCGGGTATAGACCTGGCCCCTTCCCCTTCTGGCCCCGGGGGCCTTCCGGCCCCACGGGGAGGGGTGGGAGGTGGGCGATGATTATCACGGCCACACGGCCTGTCCTGGTGGAAACTGGCCTTTTGCTGAAGACCCTAAAGCGCCTGCCCCCCGTCCGGTGGGGCCGGGATGCGGTGGCGCTTGCGGGCGGGGAACACCTCACCCTGCGCCGGGCAGGGGACGGGGTAGAGGCAGAGGTGCGCCTGCCCTTTCCCGCCGAGGGGTTCCCGGGGGCGGTGGTGCCCCGCAAGCCCCTCCTGGAGCTCCTGGAGGGGGCGGGCGGCATGGTGGAGCTTACTTTGGAGGAAGGCTGGCTCAAGGTGCGGGGACGGGGCTTCAGCGCCCAGATCTTCACCTACGACCCCGAGGCGAGGCCCGTGGGCGTGAGCCTCCTCACCGGGGAGGCCAATCCCCTCTTCCGGGTGCAGGCCCTGGCCTTCCTGGAGGCCTTTGGGGAGGCCGCCACCCTGGCCCGGGCCTCGAGCCACGAGAAGGCCCGCAAGGTGCTCCTGGAGGTGGAGGCGGGCAGGGTTCGCCTGGTGGCCACGGACGGCTACCGTCTCTACACCTTCTCCCTCGAGGCCGAGACCCCCACCCCCGGGGTGGAGCTCCTCCTCAAGCCGGAGGAGGCCCTGGCGGCCCTGAAGGCCCTGGACCCGGGGCTTTCCTTCACCTTCCTCCAGCCCGAGGCCCACGCCCTGGTGGCGGAGACCCTCTGGGGCCGGGCCGCCTTCCCCCTGGCGGAGGAGGGCTTCGTACCCTACCGGAAGGTCCTCCCCCAAGGGGAGCCTCTGGGCCGCCTTCGGGTGGAGGCCAGGGCCCTGCGGGAGGCCCTGGGGCGGGCCCTGGTGGTGGCAGAGCCCAAGAACCACGGGGTGGAGCTCCAGGCCTTGGGGGAGGAGGTGCGGGTCCAGGCCCTAGGGGAGGACTTCACCCCCCTCTCCGAGGAGGTTCTGCCCGGGGAAGGGGAGGGCAGGCTTAGGGTGAACGGCAAGTATCTTCTCGGGGCCCTGGAGGTCTTCGGGCCCGGGAAGGCGGAGCTTCGCCTCTACCCCCACGCCCAGGGGGGCCTGGTGGCCCTGGGAAGGGAGGGCTTCCATGCGCTTATCGCCCTGCTCAAGCCTGCCCAAGACGCCGGAGGGGAGGGCTAGCCGCATCCTGCAGGGGCTCCTGGAGGAAGCCCTTTTCGGCTTGCCCTTCCTGGGGAGCAGGCTCTTTCAGGAGCTTCTGGAAGGGCGGGAGGGGCGGAAGGCGGAGGCCCTGGTGGCCCGCAGGCTCCGGGCGGATCCCGTCCTGGCCCAGGCCCTCCTCCCCCTGCCCCTGCCCGAGGCCTGGCGGGAGGCGGCCCGGGAAGGGGCCAAAGGGGATAGGCGCATCCCCCTCTTCCCCGAGCTCCAGGCGGCATAGGGCAAGGGGGCCTAAAGGCCCCCCGGCTTGGGGCGAGGGAGGTGCCCGATGCGGGAGCTCAAGCTCACCCCCGAGCAGGCGGTGGCCCTCCTCAACCTGCTCCAGGCGGAGGAGGACTGGGAGGGCGAGCTTCCCCGGACCCTCCGGGAAGTGAAGGAGGCCTTGAAGGCGTGGCTAAAGGAGGAGGGGCTGAAGCGGAGCCCCACGGGGAGCTACTACCTGGTCAGGCGCTAAAGGGCAGGGGGGGCTTTAGCCCCCCCCGTAGGCCCGGCGAAAGGAGGAAGGATGAAGGCGATTCTGAAGGCGTACCTGGCGAGGAAGCCCGAGCTGGTCTACACCAACCAGGGCGTGGCGATCTGGAAGACCTCAGTGGCCGTGCAGGGGCGGCGGAAGGAGGACGAGGCGGTCTTCCTCGAGGTCCTGGCCTTGGGCGGCCTCGCCGAGGCCCTGGCGGAGATGGACCCGCCCAAGGGGACTTACGCCCACCTGGAGGGCAGGCTCCAAACGGAGACCTACGAGGGAAAGGACGGGAAGAAGACCCGGCTCACCCTGGTCCTGGACGACTTCGCCCTTCTGGTGCGGCCCAAGAAGGCAGAAGGGGCGGAGGGAACGCCGAGCGAGGACCTGTTCTAGAGGGCAGGGGGGCGGCGGAGAGCGAGGTGTGGGGGTTTGAGGAGCTACCGTTCTGAGGCCCCTTTAGTGCCCGGGGGAGGGTTCCCTTCCCCCGGGCCTTGCTTGGGGTAGCCTGCCCTCAGCTCTCGCAGGCTTGGCAGGAGAGGAGGAGGTCCCGGCTGTAGGCCTGGGCCACGCTCTGGCTGAACTGGTAATAGAGGGCCTTGAGGCCCGAGCGCCAAGCGTGGAGGACCAGGGCGTTCACGTCCTTGGGCGGGGCCTCCGGGTGGATCACAAGGTTCAGGGACTGCCCCTGGTCAATGTGCTTCTGCCTCGAGGCCGCCAGGTTCACCAGGGTCATCTGCGAGACTTCGGCGAAGGTCTTGAACACCGCCTTTTCCTCATCGGTGAGGAAGTCCAGGTGCTGCACGGAACCGTTGTGCTCCAGGATGCTCCGCCAGACTTTTTCCTCGTCCTTGCCCTTTTCCCTCAGCACCTCCTCCAGGAAGGGGTTCTTGAAGGGGACGCGAGCTTTCTGTAGGTCCTTCAGGTAGTAGTTGCTGGTGTAGGGCTCTATGGAGGGAGAGACCTGGCCCAGGATGAAGGCGCTGGACTTGGTGGGAGCGATGGCGAGGAGGGTGGCGTTGCGCCTTTCCTTAAGCTCCCCCACCCCGGCGAGCTCGTCCTCGGGGTGCCGCTTCCTCAGCCACCTCGAGGCCTCCTCGGCCCGCTCCCGTATGGTCTTGAAGATCTCGGCGTTCCTACGGAAGGCCTCGGGGCTTTCCAGGGGGATTCTTTGGGACTGGAGGTAGCTGTGCCAGCCCAGGACCCCGAGGCCGATGGCCCGGTAGCGCTTGGCGAAGCGCACCGCCCGCTCCATGTAGGGGATGCCCTCCGCCTTCTCAATGAAGTCGTCCAGCACGGAGTCCAGGAAAATGACCAGGGTCTCCACCGCGTCCGTGTCCTTCCACTCCTCGTAGTGGAGGAGGTTCAGGGAGGAGAGGCAGCAGACGAAGCTCTCCTCCTCCGAGGAGGGGAGCATGATCTCCGTGCAGAGGTTGCTGGCCCAGATGGTCTTGCCGAGGGTTTTGAAGACCTCGGGGGCCTTTTGGTTGGCGTTGTCCCGGAAGAAGAGGTAGGGGATGCCCACCTCGGCCCGGCTCTTCAGGACCTTGGCCCAGCGGGCCCGCTTCTCCCCGTCCCCGGCGATCATCTCCTCAAGCCAGCGGTCCCCCACGCTCACCCCCCAGAAGAGGGACTGAACCGGGGAGTGCTCCCGCTGGATGGAAAGCCACTCCTCGAGGTCAGGGTGCTCTATGTCCAGGTAGGCGGCGCACTGGCCCCTGCGGGTGGAGCCCTGGTTGAAGACCTCGATCACCCGGTCAAAGAGGGAGGCGAAGGCAAACGAGCCGTTGCTCTCCCCGTTGTCCCGGATGGGGGCCCCCCGTGGGCGGAGCCTTCCCAGGTAGAGGGAGGTCCCTCCCCCCTGCTTGCTCATCATCCCCACCTCAGCCACCGCCCTCAGGATGGAAGCGGTGTCGTCCTCCACGTAGGTGCCGTAGCAGGAGATGGGAAGGCCCCGCCTGAGGCCGTAGTTGGCCCAGATGGGGGTGGCGAGGGAGTACCAGCCCCGGGCCACGTACTCCTGGAACTTGCGGCCAAACCCCTCCACCTTGGTGAGGGCCTCGGCCCGCTGGGCGATCTCCCTCACCCGCTCCTCCACGCTCACCCCGGGCAGCAGGTAGCCCCGGCGCATGTAGAGGCGGGTGTGCTCGTTGGCCCAGTACCAGGGCTCGTAGGTCCGCTTGGTCTTGGTCATGCCTCCTCCTTCAGAAAAGCTCCTCCGGATCAAAGCTTTGTACCCTGCGCGCGTAGGCCACGCTCCGCTTGTTGAAGAAGTCCACCTCCTTGTCGGCGAGGAGCTCCAGGGTGAACCACTCCGTGTCCCGAAGCCTCGCCCGGTCCACAGGGAAGGCTTCGGGGAGTCCATGGAGGGCGAGGACTTCGTTGAAGCGTCCCTTGAGGAACTCCAGGGTTTCTCCGTGCCCCACCAAAGAGGGTTCCCCCATGGCGAAGAGCCAGTCCAGGAGGTTTTCCTCGGCCCGGAAGAGCTTCTGGGCGAGGCGTAGAGACTCTTCCTGAAATTCCTCCCCCAGGGCCTCGGGGTGCTCCGTCCTGAGGAGACGGAGGAGCTCCACCCCAAAGAGGCCGTGGACGTTCTCCTCCTTGCTGGTGGCCTCAATGGCGTTGGAGATCCCTTTGTAGCGGTTGCCGCGGCGGTTTAGGGCCATGAGGACGTAGAACTGGGAGAAGAGGGAGACGTGTTCCGTGAAGGCGGAGAAGAGGAAGAGGGCGAGGGCGTATTCCCGCAGGTCCTTCCCCTGGGCGCGCCGAAGGGCCTCTCCCAGGGCTTGGGCCCGATCCCGGAGGGCGCTCGCCCCCTCCAGGGCCTGTCCAAAGGCCTCCTCCAGGCCCAAAAGCTCCAGGAGGTGGGCGTAAGCGTTGGCGTGCCGTACCTCGCTCTCGGCGAAGGTGAGGCCCACCTCGGCGATCTCGGGCTTGGGAAAGCGGTCGTAGACCCGGGCCCAGAAGAGCTTGACGGCGAGCTCCACCTGAGCGATGGCGAGGAGGGCGCGCTCCACCAGGGAGCGCTCCTTCTCGTCGGCCAGGGCGTGGTCCTGAAGGTCGGACTGGAAGCTGAACTCCGTGTGCACCCAGTAGCTGTGCCGGATGGCGTCCCGGAAGCGGAGGAGCTCGGGGTACTCGTAGGGGCGGTAGGCGAGCCTAGGCGCCGTGAGGGGCACGGGCCTCACCTCCTTCCAGGGGAGGCACCGGGCTTGGCCTCCCCCTTTCGTCCACCGCCACCAGGACAAACCCGCCCCGGGCGGCCAGGTAGGCCTCCTCGCCTTCCTTCACCGGCTCCACCCACATCTCCACCTCCACCCGCATGGAGGTGCGCCCCACCTCCCGCACCCGGGCCACCAGCTCCACGATGGCCCCCAGGGGGACGGGGCGCTTGAAGTCCACCGCGTCCGCGTGTACCGTTACCACCTTCTTGCGCGCGTGGCGCGTGGCGGCCACAAAGGCCGCCTGGTCCATCCAGGCCAGAACCGTTCCGCCAAACAGGGTTCCGTAGTGGTTGGTCTCCCCGGGGAAGACGGGGTAGACCATCCGCGTCTCCCGCATAGCGCCTCCTTGGGCGGGAAAAGCTTCCTAGAGCCGAAGGGCCTCTTTCGGGCGCTGGGCCCGTGACGGGTTTTGGGGGTTAGGCTAAGGTCCCACGGGTCTCACCACCTTCACCCTTGCCTCGAGGGCTACGGGGCAGGGCCGCGAAGCGGGTACTCGGGCTTCCGGCCGGGGCGGAGGGCGCGACGCTTGGGCCGGTTACCGTTGCGGGACAGCGCCGGACTTTCACCGGACTTCCCCCACCGCCTTTGGGCGTCCAGGCCTGTCGGCCTGGCATCGCGGCCAGGACACCCTAAGTCTTGGGCGTCCTGCCCAAGACCCTACCACAGGTTGGGTAAGGGGTCAACGGGAAGGGGGGCGCCTCGAGAGGCCCTTCCGCCATCGCGTTTTTGGGCCAATCCCCTGGGCCGACCCGGGTGGGGGGCGGTCCCTCGCCGACCCCCTCGAGGACCGGCAACACCCCCCTATCCCCCGTGCGGCTAGACAGTGCGAGGTTGTGCGCCAGGGGAAGGGCGGGCCTCCCCGAAGAGGTGGAGGAAGAGGGCCTCCAGGCTCGGCGTTCCCCTGGAGACCTCGAGGACCTCCACGGGAAGAGTTCCCAAGGCCTCCCGCAGCGCCTCCCACGGCCCGAGGAAGAAGAGGACCTCGGGGCCCTCGGCGCTCCAGCCGGGGCCTAAGGCCTGGAGGAGGGCCTCCGCCTTGGGCTCGGCGAGGCGCACCCGGTACCCCTCCCCGGCCCAGTCCCGGAGGAGGGCCCGGGTGGGGCCCTGCCGCCGCACCTCCCCCCGGTGGAGGAAGGCCACCCGGTCGCTCACCCGCTCCACCACCTCGAGGTCGTGGGAGGTGAGGAGGATGCCCCAGCCCTCCTTCTTAAGCTCCAGGAGGATCCCCTCAAACTCCCTCCGGCTCACGGGGTCCAGGCCCAGGGTGGGCTCGTCCAGGAGGAGGAAGCGGGGCTTGAGGGCGAGGGCCAAGGCCAAGGCCGCCTTCTGCTGCATGCCCCGGGAGAGGGAGGCGAGGGGGGCGTGGAGGCGGTCCTTTAGGCCGAAGCGCTCCAACCAGGCCTCAAACCGGGGGCGGACCTCCCTGGGGGGAAGCCCCCGGATGCCCCCGAAGTAGAGGGCGTTCACCAGGAGGCTCAGGTTGACGTAGAGGTTGCGGCTTCCCTCCAGGAGGACGCCGAACTCGTGGCCCTGGGGTCTGCGCCGCGCCCCGCCCTCCTCCAGGACCACCTCCCCCCCATCGGGGAGGAGGAGGCCGAGGACGACCTTGATGAGGGTGGTCTTGCCCGCCCCGTTGGGGCCCAAAAGGCCCAGGATCTCCCCGGCCCCAAGCTCCAGGCTCACCCCCTTGAGGGCCTCCAGCTTGCCGAAGCGCTTGTGGACGTTCTGCACCAAAAGCCGCATCAGTACCTCCCTAATAGGCCCCTCCGCCGCACCGCCGCGTAGACCCAGGCCATGGCGAAAAGCCCCGCCCCGAGAAAGAGGAGGGCCTGCACGAAGGCGAGGAGGAGAAGCCCGGGGAACGCCCCCTCCCCGGTGAGGGCGAGCTTCAGGAGCTGCGTCCCTGGGGCAAAGGGGAGGGGGGTCATCCAGGGAGCGAAGCGAACCAGGGAGAAGAAGTAAGGAAGGAAGAGGAACTGGACAATGGTGAAGAAGCCCTCCACCTGCTTGAAGTGAAGGGCGAGGGCTCCCATGCCCAGGGCGAAGCCTAGGGCGGCGAGGTAGAGAAGCAAAAGGCTCAAAGGCCACCAGGGGGCGGGGGCGAGCCGCACCCCGAGGAGAAGGGCGAGGGGAAGGAGGACAAGAGCGCTTGTGGTGATGCCCTGAAGTCCCCGTACGAGGGCGCGCAGGAGGAGCTGTCGGAGAAGCCCTCCTCGGGCCAGGCCCAGGTGCTCCAGGGTGCCTAAGGCGGCCTCGGACTGGACGGAATAGGCGATGGACTGGAAGGTGCCCACCACCAGGTTGAAGGCGGCGAAGACCAGGAGGAGGGGGCCCAGGTCCAGGCCCAGGCTCGCCAGCCCCTCGGGGGTCAGGTTCTCCAGGCCGAGGACCATGGAGTAGAAGAAGAGAACGGAGGCCAGAAGCCCCGCCAGGGTGTCAAACCAGTAGCGCCTGGTCAGGTTCCACTCTAAGAGAAACTCGCTCCAGAGTTGCCAAAACACAACGCTTCCTCGAAGATAAGAAGGCAGATTGGGGATTCCCCCTCACTGCCTTCTACTCAGCCTACCTATTTATGTTAGCACCGGCGGGTTTTTTGTTGGACACGGACGCCTACCGCCGCAACCCGGGTCTCCTAAGGGTTGCACGCGAGAAGGCCTGACAATCCACCGCATCCTCCTCACCTCCTTTCCCTAGCCCGTGCAGGGGCGAGGTGCCGGCTCTGCCTCGCCTGCACGTTCGGCTAGCAAAGTAAAGGTACGCTTCCAGTTCCACTTGAAGGTGGTGCACTCCAGCTCCACCTTCCCCTCAGGCATGGCCTCGGGGAAGACCACCTTCAAGGGGCACCCCCCCATGCACGCAGGAAGCCAGGTGCAACGGGAGCAGGCGAGCTTTTCGGAGAAGGGGTCCCAGGACATCCAGCGCTGGTAAACGGGGTTCTCCGCAAGTTGCAGGGGATCGTATTCCAGGAGGTTGCCCACGGCGAACTCGGGCTGCCCCACCGTGTCCCAACACTTCTGCAGGGTGCCGTCGGGCTCCACCACGAACCCCTCCGGATGGGCGGCCACGCACCCTCCAAGCTGAAGGGAGGGGTAGGGAAGGGTGGCCAGTCCTAGGCTTTCCGCAAGGGTGAAGTACTCCGGCTCAATCCGGGCGAAGTCCTTGCGGGTAAAGCAAAACCCTTTGACCCCGTGGCTGGGCGGGGCGGTGGAGGTTACGGGGGCAAAGTAGACCCGCAGGTTCTCCTGGTGGGCCAGCCCTTCCTCGGCCAGACGCTTCAAGAGGGCGGGCACACCCTCGCGGTTCCGGACGTCCACGTTGACCCGGATGTGGACGAAGACAGGTTTCCCGAGGAAGAGGCGCAGGTTGGCCAGGATGCGCTCAAAGCTCCCCTCCCCGGTAAGGAGGTGGCGGCGCTGGTCGTGGTAGGGAGCGTCCCCGTCCAGAGTGATCTGGACCAGGTGAATGCGGTAGCGGACCATGTCCGCCACCTTCCCTTCGTCCAGGAGGTAGCCGTTCGTGATGAGGCTCGCGCTGTACTCCACGCGGTTCCTCTCGGCTATCTCCATGAATCCTTGGGATAGCTTCTGAACAACATCCCAGGCCAGGGTGGGCTCACCGCCAAACCAGGTGACGAAGAACTTGCTGAGGCGGGGGGCTTTTTGAGCGAAGACCTCAAGAAGCTTGGCCTGAACCGCTTCGGTCATGCGGCTCACCCGGTGCCGCTGGAAACAGTAGTCGCAGCCGAAGTTGCAGTCTATGGTGGGACAGATCGTTAGGCTCCAGGCTTCCGTGGTGTAGCGCTGCCGCAGGTGGAGGGTCTTAAGGTAGGCCAGCTCGTCAAAGTTCTCGAGAACGACGAAGCGGCCTTCCACGAGCCCCTGGTCTACAGGGTTCTTGGGGTCCAAGGGCTCCCCCTTGACCAGGGCCGTGTAGCGCGCCCATCCTTCTGAATCCAAGACGGCCAGGCCACCGGAGAGGGAGTTGAAGGCGAGCTTCTCGCCCGTGGGCAGGGTGTGGAAGTGGTTGAAGCGGCTTGGTTTGTAGTTCATCCCTCCCCGGGTTGGTGCCTGGGCGGGTTCCTGGAGGTTCACCACGGGTAGCTGCAACATCCCGTCTTGCATGGCTTTCACCCCTCTCGGCTATCCTCAGGCTGGCCTCAGGGTAGCAGGGGGGAGGTTACGCGAGGTTACGCGGGAGGCCAGCTATGGAACCCCTTCCGCGTAACCCTTCCCGTGGCACCCTGGGGGCATGAGGGGCAAAGTCCTTTGGCTCCTCCTCTTGGCCTGGCTCCTCCTCCTGGCCCGGCCCTCCGGGCCCGCTTTGGCCTGCTGGCGCCCCGACTGCTTTCCCCCGGCCTCACACCCCGTACTCCCGGCGGAGCCTCGCCACCCGGGCCTGGGCGATGGGGAGGCGGGGGTCTTCCTGGGGTAGCCTCTCCAGGAGGGCTTCCCAGACCTCCAGGTCTTCTTTCAGGCGCTCGGCCAGGAGGAAGAGGCTTTCCGTGTCCCCTTGGGCCAGCACCGCCTGCTTCAGGGTCTCCTCCAGCTCCAGGCGGAGTTCCTCCACCCCCGGGGCCTGGCTCCAGGGGAGGAGGGGGCCTTGGTAGAGGGCCAGGGCCCCCTCCAGGTCCCCCCGGGAGAGGGCCTTAAGGAAGGCTCCGAGGTCCGAGGGGGGAGGGTTTTCCAAGCGGTAAGGGGAACAGGAGATGCGGAAGCCCTTGGCCCGCAGGCGGTGGAGGAGGGTCTTCAAGGCCCCTAGGTTGGGTTCCCCGTAGAGGGCCTCCGCCAGGGCTTCTCCCGAAAGGCCTGCCTCGTGGGCGAGGAGGAGGGCCAGGGCCTCGGTGCCCCTGGGGCCCAGGGAGGGGAGGGGGCCTCCCCCGAGGAAGCGAAGGAGAGGGGTTCCGGCCTCTCCCAAAAGGAGGGCCCGGGCCTCGGGGCGGAGGGCGGGGGCCAGGCGGGGGGCCAGTGGGGCCTCTACCTCCGCCCCCAGGGCCCTGAGGCGGGCCTCGGCCAGGAGGGCGTAGAGGGCCCCGTCCTCCCGGAGGAGGCCGTGGGCGGAGAGGAGGAGATCCCTGGCCGCCTCCCCCCCTTCCAGGAGCCCCTGGGCCAGGAGGAGGAAGCCCTGGGACCACCCCGCCTGGGGGCCGACCTGGGCCGCTTCCAGGAGGAGCCGGGCCCTAAGGGGTTCCAGGGCCAAGGCCCCAAGGACCAGGAAGCTCGGGAGGCTGCCCGGGCCCAGGAGGGGAAGGAGGCCCTGGAGGAGGGTCCGGGCCCGCCGGGGCTGGCCCCGGAGGAGGTGGGCCAGGGCCAGGGTGTGCCCGGCCAGGAGGCGCACCCCGGGCAGCTCGTGGAGCAGGAACTCCTCCCCCTCTTCCAGGACCTCGGGGAGGGGAAGGGCGCCGAAGAAGAGCTCCAGGCGGAGGTGGTGGAGCCGGGTCCAGGGGGAAGGGGCCTTGAGGCGGGCCAAGGCGGCATGGGCCAGGGCCTCGGGACGGCCCAGGCGCTCCAGGACCACCGCCAGGGCCAGGTGGAGCCGGGCCTCCGCCTGGGAGTTCCCCCGGAAGCGGTGGAGGGCCTCCTCCAGGGCCACCGCCCCTTCCCTCGGGGGCAGGGCGAGGCCCAGGTGGTAGAGGGTGAGGGGGGTCTGGGCCCTTCGGGCGGCCTCCAGGGCCAGGGTGCGGTAGGCCCGAAGGTCCCCCTTCCGCCCCTCAAGAAAGCCCAGGAGGGCCAGGCGCTCGGCCTCCAGGAGGCCTTCTTGGGGGGTTTGGAGGAGGGCTTCCGCCTCCCGGTCCCTGCCCTCCTCCAGGAGGCGGAGGGGGTGGGGTTCCATGGGGCCAGTCTACTCGTTTGCCGTCCACCTGGCCCTGCGGTGGGCACCCTGGGCCTTCCTCGGTGGTGTCTTGACTGCATTCCCTCTTTGACCCCTCTCATGTGTCTAAGACCGAGGGCCTGGGGGCCTAGCGGCCCCACGGGAAGCGGCGAAGGAGGTAGACGATGCCTCTAAAGGAAAGGCTCTTCCAGACCCTGGGCAAGCTGGAGAAGGCCAAGGCGCTCCTCGGGAAGGTCCACCCCGTGGCGGGGATGGAGGGGCTCTTCGTGGTGGAGAGCGAGAGCCAGCCGAGGAAGCGCTACCTCGTGGACCTCGAGGCCGAGACCTGCACCTGCCCGGCCTACGCCCAGGGGAAGACCCGGCCCTGCAAGCACCAGGTGGCCGTGGTCCTCTCCCTCTGGCTCCGGGAGAAGCGGAGGGCTCAGGTGGAGACGCGGGCGGCGGAGCGCCCGGTGGCCTAGGCCGAAGAAGGGCAGGGGGGCGGGGAAGACCCGCCCCTCGTCTTCGTTTGGAGGGAAGCATGTGGAGGTTTGTCGGGCACTTGGCGGGTTTGGGGAACATTCTGGCCGCTTGCTGGCTCGTCCTTCGGTGGCAGGAGGGGGCCCCTTCGCCCCTGGCCTGGGGCGTCCCGGTCCTGCTCTTCGTCCAGGGGGCCTTCCTCGCCCACTTGAGGAGGGCGGCATGAGCCTTCGCGCCAGGCTTCAGGTCCTGGCCCTCGAGGCCATCCGCAAAGATCGGTCCTTCCGGGCGCCCTTCCACCCCGGGGCCTTCCCCCGGGAGCGGCGGGAACGGCGGGCGAGGCGAGCCCTGAAGGGGAGGAGGCCGTGGTAGAGCTCCTTCTGCTCCTCGGCCTTCTGGTGGGCCCCTTCCTCGCCCTCGTTCTCCTGGTGGGGCTCCTCGAGGAGACGGGCCTCGTGGCCAGGCCCGGAGAGGAAGACCCCGAGCGCTACCGGTGGCTCCGGGACCTCTTTGGGGAGGAGAGCCAGGGGGCAGAGGCCCCACGGGAATGAGCGGGAGGTAGAGCGGTGTTTTTGTACCTGAAGAGCCAGAGCAAGCTCCTGAACCTGGAGCGGGTGGTGGAGGTGCGCCTCGAGGGGAGCGCCCTGGTCTTTCTCCTGGACCACGGCGCGGTGCGGGTGGACTTCCCCACGCCGGAGGAGGCCAGGGGGGCCCTCGAGGCCTTGATGGTGGAGCTCATCTTCAAAAAGAGGATGATCCCCCTCCGGCAGAAGTAGAGGGCCTGGGGGGCTGAAGCCCCCCCAGACGGAGAGGCCTATGGAAGTCCTTCAAGTCGTCCTGGCTGTCCTGGACTTCGCCGTCCTCGCCGTGGAAGCCCTGGCCCTGACCGTGGCCCTCGCCCTCTACCTGATCTACAGGGAGGAGGCCCCCTGAAAGGGCCGAGGTAGGAAGCCCGGGGAAGGAGGGGGTTGTCTTAGCTACACGCTCACCCCCTCCTCCCCCTCCCGTGTAGCTAAGACCGAGGGCTTGGGGGGCCAAAGCCCCCCCGGAAGGAAGCGAAGGAGGTGAAGGATGACGGTAGCGGAAGCGATTGCCAGGCTCACCCGGCCCCTCACGGCGGAGGAGATCGAGTGGAAGGTGATCAGCGCCAAGAACGGGCAGACCACCATCGCCCCCTTCATCGACGCCCGGGCGGTGATGGCCCGCCTGGATGAGGCCTTCGGGCCCTTCGGGTGGCAGGTGCGCTACACCCCGGCCCAGGTGGGGGACGAGCACGGGGTCATCGCCAGCATCGCCATCAAGAACCCCGAGACCGGGGAGTGGGTGGAGAAGCAGGACGGCTCCGGGGCCACGGACATGGAGCCCTTCAAGGGGGGCATCTCCGGGGCGCTCAAGCGGGCGGCGGTGGCGTGGGGCATCGGCAGGGAGCTCTACCGCTACCCCCGGGTGGTGATTGAAGGGGAGCACCGCTACATCCCCTTCAAGGTCCTGGAGAGGTTGAAGGGCCTCCCGGACGCGGTGGCGGCGGGGAAGCCCCTCCCTGAGGTGGTGCGGCTCAACGCCAACGGGGAGACGGTGAAGCGGTAGGCGAGGAAGGGCCGGGGGGTGGGAGGGCCCACCCCTCGGTCTCCCTTTGGAGGTGGAGGATGCTCACGGCAGAGAGGACCAAGGTAGAGGCCTCGAGGCTCAAGGAGGCGCTGAAGCGCTTGACCCCTCCCCGGTACGGCCCGGACTACGTGAGCTTTGACGGGGCGAGGGTGTGGTCCACGGGCCCCGGCGGGGTGGAGGTGGAGGCCCGGGTGGGGGAGGGAAGCTTCCCCCCCGTGGCCCTCCCCCGCAGGCCCCTCCTGGGGCTCCTGGAGGAGGTGGAGGGGGAGGTGGAGGTGGCCCTCCTGGAGGGGCGGCTCCTGGTGCGGGGAGGCCCCCTCCGGGCGGAGCTCCACACCGCTCCTCCCTTCTCCCTGGCCGTCCTGGAGGAGGAGGGGGAGGAGGTTTTCCGAGCTGGGGAAGACTTCCTGAAGGCCCTGAGGAGCGCCCTCGCCCTGGGCAGGCGCCTCACCAGCCACCAGGGCAAGGTCCTGGTGGAGGTGGAGGAGCCCCGGGTGCGGGTGGCGGCCACGGACGGGTACCGCCTGCACCTCTACACTGTGAGGGCCGAGGTCTTCCGGGAAGGGGCCTACCCCCTCCCGGCGCAGGCGGAGGAGGCCCTGAAGGGCCTGGAGGGGGAGGTGTCCTTCCGCCTGGCCTGGGACGGGAGGGCCCTGGTGGCCGTGGCCCGGGACGGGCGGGCGGGCCTGCCCCTCGCGGACGGAGGCTTTCCTCCCTACCGGGGCGTCCTTCCCCAGGTGCCCCCCGTGGGCCGGATCGGGGCGGAAAGGAAGAACCTCCTCGAGGCGCTGAAGCGGGCCCTGGTGGTGGCCGCCCCCCAGAACCACCCCGTGCGCCTCCAGGCGGGCGGGGGCGAGGTGCGGGTGCAGGCCCTGGACGAGGCGTGGGCCCCCGTCTCCGAGGAGGTCCTGCCCGGGGAAGGGGACGGCGAGGTGACGGTGAACGGGCGCTTCCTGAAGGAGGCCCTGGAGGAGGTGGAGGGGGCTGAGGCCGACCTCGCCCTCTACCCCGGCCCCAGGGCGCCCCTGGTGGAGGTGAGGGATGGGCGCTTCTACGCCCTCATCGCCGGACTCCTGCCTCCCCAAAACACCGGAGGCCAGGGCTAACCGGGCGGTCCGGGGGCTCCTGGAGGAGGCCGCCTTCGGCCTTCCCTTCCTGGGGAGCCGCCTCCTCCAGGAGCTCCTCTCGGGCAGAGAGGGGAGGAAGGCGGAGGCGCTCGTCCTCGCCCGGCTACGAAAGGACCCCTACCTCGCCACGACCGTCCTCCCCCTCCCCCTTCCCCCCGGGTGGAGGGAGGCGGCGGAGGAGGGGGCGAGGGGGGACCCGAGGGTGCCCCTCTTCCCGGAGCTTCTGGCGGCGTGAGGGCTTGGGGGGGCTAAAGCCCCCCCCGGGAAGGGGCGGGAGGTGAAGGATGCTCAGACTTGAGAACGAAGTGAGGCAGGTGTTTGAGGCGTATCGGAAGGCCCTGGAGCAGGCCCTCGAGGCCACCCTGGAGCGGACCAGGGCGAAGGAGGCCCTGGAGACCCGCATCGCCCAAGGCCTCCTCTCCGGGGAGGTGCAGGGCAAGAACGCTGAGGAAAGGGAGGCCAAGGCCCGCACCCTCTACGCCGACCTCTACCGGGCCCTGGCCGAGGCGGAGGAGCGGTACCAAAGGGCCAAGACCGCCCTGGAAGTGGCCCGGACCTACACCGAAGAGGTGAGCCTCCTGGTGCGCCTGGCCTCGGAGGGGATGGGGGCGTGAGCCGGGCCCTGACCCTCGCCTTGGTCCAGCTGGAGGTGGAGCTCCTCGCCGCCCTCCGGGCCCTGGAGGAGAGGGACGAAAAGGCGGTGGAGGCCTTCCTGGTGGCCGCCCACATCTCCCTCCTGGAGCTCAAGGACACCCTCCTCATCAAGGGGCTTCTGGTGGAGGAAGAGGATGGCCCCAAGGGAGCTCTTCCCGTGGATGGGGCTTAGGGAGCGGGTCCTCCTCGTCCTCTACTACGAGGGGCCGAAGGACCTGAAGGCCCTGGCCCTCGAGCTCGCCGAGCGGCCCCGGACCCTCCGCTACCTTTTGGAGCGGGTCATCCCCGCCCTGGAGAGGGAGGGGGCCCTGGTGGTGGAGGACGGGGTGGCCCGGCTCAGCCTGGAGAAGGCCCCGACCGCCGGGCGCCAGGCCCCCGCCGAGGCTTCCGTCCCCGAGGTCCCCAAGGCCAAGAGGAGCAAAAAGAGGGAACCGAGCCCCGTCCAGGCCCTGGCGGAGGCCAACCCCCACGTGCGGGGGCTCCTCCTCCAGGTGGGGAAGCGCCTTCCCAAGGAGGCCCAGCCCCTGGCCGCCTCCCACCCCGGGGTGCTCCTCCGGGCGGCGGAGGCGGCCCTGGCCTACCCCGAGGGGCGGCGGGCCAGCGCCCTCATCCTCTGGCTCCCCGAGGTCAGGGCCTGGGCCAAGACCCTCGGGGCGGAGGCGGTGGAGGAGGCCCTACGGGAGGCGGCCAAGCACGCCCGGGAGCCCTTCCCCTACGCCAGGAAGCTCCTCGCCAAAGCCAGACCCTCACCGGACGAGGAACGGGGAGAGGTCCTGCTCTTCTAGAAGCTTTGCAGGCACAAGTGGTGGCACAACCGGTGGCACAACTGGTGGCACAAGTGTGTCAAGGGGGCTTCTAGACGAGCTTTTTAGCGAGAGGGGGTGACGGAGTGGACCGGAGCAAGCTGGAAGAAATCCTTAGGGCCCTGAAGGCGCGGGGGGTGGAGCACGACCCGGGGCTTCCCCCTTGCCCTCTGTGCGGGGCGCCCGCCCTCCGGGGGTACGATTTCCGGGCCCCGCACCGCATCGAGCACAATTGCGAGTGCGCCTACCGGGAGCCGGAGCGGTACATGGCGGAGGTGGGGAGGGTCTGGCGGCGGTGGCATTGGAGCCGGGTGTACCGGGAAGGCCTTCCCCCCGCCTACCGGGGCTACCTGGAGAGGCCCTGGGAGGGGAGGCAGAAGGAGGTGGTGGAGGTTTTGCGGAGCTGGCAGGAGGAGGGAGGGGTGGTCTACCTCTACGGCCCCCCAGGGACGGGGAAGACGCACCTGGCGGTGCGGGCGGCCTGGGGCAAGGCCCAGGAGGGGAGGCGGGCCCTCTTCCTCTCCGAGTGGGAGTTCTACGAGCGGGCCCGCCTCGAGGCCCAGGACCCCGAGGCCCCGAGGCTTCTGGACCAGGTGGACGTCCTGGTCCTGGACGACCTGGGCAAGGCCCGGCTCACCCCCTTCGCCGCCGAGGTCCTCTTCGGCCTGGTGGAGGCGGCCCACCGGAAAAGCCTGGACCTTCTCCTCACCTCCAACTACCCCCCCGAGGAGGCGGCGAGGCGGCTTGGGGAGAACGCCGAAGCCCTCCTCTCCCGGGTGAACCGGAGCGTGGAGGTGCGGGGGCCGGACCGGAGGCGGAGGGCGGGCTAGGGGAGGGCGCCGAAGCCGTGCGCGAAAGTTTTCTTTCGCGCAAATAGGAAGGGAGAAGGCCTCAAAAGCGCCCTCCCCAAGCCCTCTCAGGGCCCGGGGGCCTAGCGGCCCCACGGGAGGGGGTAGGAGGCAAGGAAAGCATGAAAGCGGTGCTTATCATCTTAAAAAACGGCAAGCTCGTGCGGCGGGAGCGGCGCTTCCCCGACTGGAAGGCCTACGAAGCCTTCCTCGAGGCCCTGTCCCGGGGGCGGTGGGCGAGGGTCTACCGCTCGGGGGCCTACCTCGAGGCCAGGCGGCAGGGCCTCTACCTGGAGGTCTTGGGGAGGGAGGAAGGATGAGGCGGGTGGTCATCCGCTTCGCGGACGGCACCACCACGAGCTTCGACCTCGTGGAGGAACGCCTGGAGCGGGACCTCCGGCACCACCTGGGCTTCTTCCCCGGCAAGAGGGTGGCCCGGGTAGAGGAGCAGATCTACGACCCCACCCACCCTCGGAGGTTCCGGTACGAGCGGCGGGAGGACCTCGAGGCCCTCTGTCTTAGCTACACGAAGGAAAGATAGGTATGGAGTTCGCGCGAGTCCTCAAGCAGGCAGAAGAGCGGCTACGCTTCTTGGGCGAGCCCCACTACTCCGGCCTCTCCGACCGTCCCTGGCCCATGGTGCCCTGGGAGGGGCGGATGGTGCGGCTCGCCCGGGAGATGCGGACGGACGGCTGGAGCGTGTGGTACGAGGTCCTGGGCCGGGAGGGGGTGGTTCTCTACGCCCTCGAGGCCCGCGTGTAAGGCGGTGAAAGGCCCTTCGGGGCATAGTGGGAGGTATGGATGCGAAAGGAATCCTGAAGACGGCGCGCTTGGCTTGGCTTCTCGCCCTCCTCCCCCTCCTCGCCGCCTGTGGGGAGCTCCCCGGGGCGGGGACGGAGGGGGAGTACCAGCTCTTGAACGCCGAGGAGCTCAGGATGCGGATCACCGCCTGGAACGGGACGCCCTTCCAGGGCACCCTCAGGGTGCTCACCCGGGAGGCGCCCGTGGTGGACGGGCGGGTCTACCTGCCCCTCAAGGGCCTCGTCCCCACCCCCGACCCCTACCTGGACGCCGACCCCTGGTGCACAGGCACCCAGGTCCAGGTGGCCTGGTGGAACGGGCTAAACGAAGTCAGGGGTGGGCTCTTCTACCCGGACGGCCTCGGTCAGCGAAGCTACCTTACGGCCCGCCTGGTCCTCCTCCCCCGGGCCCTCCCCTACCCCAAAGATCCGCCAATCCCCTTGGGGCAGGGGTAGCGGTACTAGGCCACAAGCTGCAGAAGCGATACAGGATACAGAAAGAAGGGGGCAAGGAAGTGAGCCGTTGATTAAAGTGGCCGTTACTTGAGAGGCTATCCGCCAGAGTGCTCGGTCGTGTCAAGATTTATGTGTAAGCGTCTGTGTACGGGGGGCATACCGCTCCTGAAGCATCTTCTCCAGCACCTCCTTCACCTCCGAGAACCCCTTTAGTTTCCGTTCTGCCCACCTCCCTTCCTGCCTCTCCGACTCCAGGTAAAGA